>NZ_JBEYAL010000004.1:53219-321176 GCF_040631655.1 Streptomyces sp. NPDC019937 | reverse complement strand
CCGCCCGCTGGGCATCAGTCAGTGACAACGGCGGAATCTTCGGACCCGGACGACTCATACCGAACCAACGACAAACCTCCGACTCAGGTCACTAGGCCCTGCGCGCCGGCACGCAGCGGCCGTCCTCCGTGCGGTAGTCCCACCGCGCGCCGTCCCGGACCAGCTCCTTCACCGCCCGGACGAAGCGCTCCACGTGCTCGTCCGGGGTGCCCGCGCCGAAGCTGACGCGGATCGCGTTCAGGGAGCGCTCCCCCGGGGCGGCCTCGGGCGCACCGCACTCCCCCTGCTCACCCGGCTCGCTGACCAGCAGGGTCCGCAGCAGCGGATGCGCGCAGAACAGCCCGTCCCGCACGCCGATCCCGTACTCCGCGGACAGCGCCGCCGCGAAGTGGGAGCTGTTCCAGCCCTCCACCACGAACGACAGCACCCCCACGCGCGGCGCGTCGTCGCCGAACAGCGACAGCAGCCGCACCTGGGGCACCTCCGCAAGCCCCTCCCGCACCTTCGCGATCAGCTGCCGCTCCCGGGCCACCAGGCCGTCGAACCCGGCCTCGGACAGCGCCTTGCACGCCGAGGCGATCGCGTACGCCCCGATCACGTTCGGCGAGCCCGCCTCGTGCCGCGCCGCGGTGGTGTGCCACTCGACGTCCACCCCGCCGTCGTCCCGCCGCGCGACCTTGCGGCTCGCGCCGCCGCCCGCCAGATACGGCTGCGCCTCGCGCAGCCAGTCGGCCCGGCCCGCCAGGACCCCCGCCCCGAACGGCGCGTACAGCTTGTGCCCCGAGAACGCCACCCAGTCCACGTCCGCCGCCGCGATGTCCACCGGGTGGTGCGGGGCCAGCTGCGCGGCGTCCAGGACGATACGGGCGCCGTGCGCGTGCGCCGCCGCGGCCAGCGCCTCCACCGGCCACAGCTCACCCGTCACGTTCGACGCGCCCGTCACACACACCAGCGCCGGGCCCCCGTCCCGCTCCGCCAGCGCCTTCTCCAGCGCCTCCACCGCCTCGCGCGGCGAGCGCGGCGCGCTCAGGTAGCGCACCCGCACGTCCTCCCGCTGCTCCCACGGCAGCAGCGAGGCGTGGTGCTCGGTCTCGAACACGAACACCTCCGCACCGGCCGGCAATACGGCGGCCAGCAGGTTCAGCGAGTCCGTGGTCGAGCGGGTGAAGACCACCTGGTCGTCCGCCCGGCACCCCAGGAACGCCGCGACCTCCTTGCGGCTCGTCTCGAACAGGTCCGTCGACAGCTGCGACAGGTAGCCCGCCCCCCGGTGGACGCTGCCGTAGTACGGGGCGTACGCGGCGACGTCGTCCCACACCCGCCGCAGGGCGGGCGCGCTGGCCGCGTAGTCGAGCGCGGCGTACGTCACCTCGCCGCCGGTGACCAGGGGCACGGTGACGTCACTGCCGAGGACGGCGAGCGGGGCGGAGGTCTCGACTGCAGAAGGGCACACGGACATGGCGAATTCTCCCGATGGGTCGCAGGCATGCGGAACATGGCTCGACGCACGGCGGATCCGCGCGGAGCGGGTGGGAAAACGGGCTCTGCGGCCCTAGCGCATTCGCTGCGTCACGGAAGAACTCCCTCGACCACCAGGACCCCTAGTGCGAGGGATCCGCGCTTGCCGCGCGCCTCGCTGCGAGCGGCCTGGTCATCACCCGGGGCACCCCGCCACGGACGGAGGGTTGCCGGACAGCGGGCCGGGGCCGAAGTCGCTGTCGCTCGTGACCTGGCGCGATTATGCCACGGCGCCGCGCGGTGCCCATCCCTGCGTCCGCATAGTGGACTGTTCCCCACCCCGCCCCTTCCCGAACCGGGGGACCAGCCCCCGGCCCCCGGGTGGGGGCTCCGCCCCCACACCCCCGCTCCTCAAACGCCGGAGGGGCTGGCTAGCGGGGCATCTCCGCCCCGGCCCCTAAGCGGCGCCTCCGCCCCTGGACCCGGCTCCTCAAGCAGCGGAGCGGCCGGGGAGCGGGGCATCACCGCCCCCGGGCCCCGCTCCTCCAACGCCCCCGGCTACCGCTCGCAGGTGCCCCCCTGGGGGCTGGGAAGCGGGACATCACCGCGCCACCCGGGACCCGCTCCTCACGCGCCGGATCGGCTGGGTAGCGGGGTGTCTCCGCCCCGGCCCGGGGCGGGGCCGGGCCGGGTCCGGGGGCGCAGCTCCCGGTTTCGGGGAGGGGCGGGGTGGGGACGAGCAGCGGACCGGCACCGGCACCGGGGTGCGGGGCGGAGCCCCGGTCGGGGAGGGGCGGGGTGGGGAAGAGGCCGCGGCCGGGGGCCCTACGCGTTGCTCGCGTGCACCCAGCGTTCCAGGGCGTCCCTCGCCGCGCCCGAGTCGATGGACTCGGCGGCTCGCGCGACGCCCGTCGCGATGCGGGCCGGGAGCGGGGCGTCCGCCGGGTCGCGGTGCCAGTCCAGGGTCGCCAGGGCCGCGCCCGCGTTCAGCAGGACCGCGTCCCGTACCGGGCCCGTCTCGCCCGCCAGGAGCCGGCGTGCCACGTCCGCGTTGTACGAGGCGTCGGCGCCGCGCAGGGCCTCCACCGGGGCCAGGGCGAAGCCGATGTCGCGCGGGTCGAAGGACTCCTGGCGGACCGTGCCGTCCCGTACCACCCACACCTGGGAGGTCGCGGTCACGGTGAGTTCGTCCAGCCCGTCGTCGCCGCGGAAGACCAGCGCCGAGGAACCGCGCTCGGCCAGCACCCCGGCCATGATCGGCGCCATCCGGGCGTCGGCGACGCCCGTCACCTGGCAGCGGACCCGGGCCGGGTTGGTGAGCGGGCCGAGCCAGTTGAACGGGGTGGCGATGCCCAGTTCGCGGCGGGCCGCCGCGACGTGCCGCAGGGAGGGGTGGAACTTGACCGCGAAGCACATGGTGATGCCCGCTTCCTCGGCGATCTCGGCCACCCGGGCCGGGCTGAGGTCCAGGTTGACGCCGAGCTTCTCCAGGACGTCGGAGGCGCCGCTCGCGGAGGACGAGGCGCGGTTGCCGTGCTTGACGACGCGCGCGCCCGCGCCGGCCGCCACCAGGGCGGACATGGTCGAGATGTTGACGGTCCTGGCGCGGTCGCCGCCGGTGCCGACGATGTCGACGGTCGGCCCGGGCACCTCGATCGTCTTGGCGTGCCCGTACATGGCGCGGACGAGGCCGGAGAGTTCGGCGACGGTCTCGCCCTTGGCCCGCAGCGCGACCGCGAACCCGGCGATCTGGGCGTCGGTGGCCTCGCCGCGCATGATGCGGTCCATGGCCCAGGCGGTGTCGTCGGCGCTGAGGTCCTGGCCGCCGAGGAGGGAGCTGAGCACGTCCGGCCAAGTGCGGGCCGTCGCGGTGCTGTCGCCTCCGGCTGGGGTCACAACGTCCATGGTCCGCTCCTGAATGATGCCTGGGCCGCACAGCTCACACGGCTGGATCAGCGCTCGATCAGGGCAAGCCTATCGGCCTGACCACGGCCAGGGCCCCGGGCCGGACGGTGAGGTCCGGGCCGGGGCCCTGGTCTGTGGCGTCAGATGACGGAAGGGATCAGTGGTGGCCGTGGCCGCTGGTGATCTCCTTGTACTCCTCGGAGGTCGGCTTCGGGATGAAGGCGTCCTTGCCGTAGTAGCTCTTGGACAGCCTGGCCCGCAGCTTCTGCGACGCGCCGACCTTGCGGCGGACGCCGTTCTCGTCGACCTCGGGGCCGATCTCGTACGGCTTCGGCTGCTCGTGCTGGGTGAGCACGTGCAGCTGGTCCTGTGTGAGCGGCTCGTGCACCTCGATGAACTCACCGTGCGGCAGGCGCTTGATGATGCCGGTCTCGCGACCGTGCAGCACCTTCTCCTTGTCGCGCCGCTGGAGGCCCAGGCAGATCCGGCGGGTGGCGACGAAGGCGATGACCGGGCCGACGAAGAAGGCGATCCGCACGAACCACGTGATCGAGTTGATCGACAGGTGGAAGTGGGTGGCCCACAGGTCGTTGCCGCCGCCGACGAGCATCACGAAGTACACGGTCAGCCAGGCGACACCGAAGGCCGTACGCGTCGGGGCGTTGCGCGGGCGGTCCAGGATGTGGTGCTCGCGCTTGTCGCCGGTGATCCAGCCCTCGATGAAGGGGTAGAGGCCGATCGCAAAGAGGACCAGCGGGAAGAGCACGATCGGGATGAACACGCCCAGGACGAGCGTGTGACCCCAGGCGGTGATCTCCCAGCCGGGCATCACACGGACCAGACCCTCGGCGAAGCCCATGTACCAGTCGGGCTGGGCGCCGGTGGAGACCTGGTCGGGCCGGTAGGGGCCGATGGTCCAGATCGGGTTGATCGTGGCGATCGCGGAGATGGCCGCGATGACGCCGAAGACCAGGAAGAAGAAGCCGCCCGCCTTGGCCATGTAGACCGGCAGCAGGGGCATGCCGACGACGTTCTTGTTGGTCTTGCCGGCCCCGGGGTACTGCGTGTGCTTGTGGTAGAAGACCAGGATCAGGTGCGCCACCAGCAGGCCGAGCATGATGCCCGGCAGCAGCAGGACGTGGACCGGGTAGAGCCTCGGGATGAGGTCCATGCCCGGGAACTCGCCGCCGAACACGAACATCGAGATGTAGGTGCCGACGACCGGGATCGACAGGAAAACACCCTCGATGAACCGCAGACCGGTGCCGGAGAGCAGGTCGTCGGGGAGCGAGTAGCCGGTGAAGCCGGTCAGCATGCCGAGGAAGAACAGCAGGAAGCCGAACAGCCAGTTGATCTCACGCGGCTTGCGGAACGCGCCGGTGAAGAAGACGCGCATCATGTGCACGAACATCGCGGCGAGGAAGACCAGCGCGGCCCAGTGGTGGATCTGCCGGATCAGCAGACCGCCGCGCACCTCGAAGCTGATGTCGAGCGTCGAGGCGAACGCCTCGGACATCCGCACGCCCTGCATCGGGACGTACGGGCCGTGGTAGACGACCTCTTCCATGCTGGGGTGGAAGAACAGCGTCAGGTACACACCCGTGAGGATGATGATGATGAAGCTGTAGAGCGCGACCTCACCCAGCATGAAGGACCAGTGGTCCGGGAAGATCTTGCGCATGTTGGCCCGGGCGAGGCTGTAGATGCCCAGCCGGCCATCGGCCCAGTCGGCGACGCGCTCGCCCGCGGGCGCTTTGCCGCGCCGCTGCGTGCCCGTGTCTGTTGCAGTACTCATCCGCGCTCCCAGTAAGCAGGACCGACGGGCTCCGAGAAGTCGCCCATGGCTTCGAGGTACCCCTGGTCATTGGCCTTGATCCGCAGCTGGGGCAGCGCGTGACCGGCCGGACCGAAGATCACTCGGCCACCGTCGGAGAGGTCGAACGTCGACTGGTGGCAGGGGCACAGGACGTGGTGCGTCTGCTGCTCGTACAGGTTGATCGGGCAGCCGACGTGGGTGCAGATCTTCGAGAAGGCGACGATGCCCTCGTGCGACCAGTCCAGCTCGCGCTTGTCCTTGATGTTCTCCGGCTGGAGCCGGACGAGCATCAGGGCGGCCTTGGCGATCTCGGTCTGGAAGTCGTGCTGGTCCTCGCTCATGCCCTCGGGCATGGCGAAGGTCAGGGAGCCCACGGAGATGTCCTCGGGCCGCAGCGGCTGCATGGTGTTGTAGTTCATGAGCCGCTTGCCCTTGGCCCACTTGGTGTGCCGGAGCTTGGTGCCCGGCAGCGGGCCGAGGTCGCGCAGCAGCACCACGCCGGAGAGCGGCACCAGGGCGAGCGCGCCGAAGAGGGTGTTGCGGGCGAGCTTGCGGCGGCCGAAGCCGGACTCCTTGGCGCCGTCGCGGAAGTCCTCGAGGACCTTGGCCTTCACCTCGGGGCTGGCCTCGATGGCGTGCCGGTCGTCGGCGATCTCCACGTCGGACATCAGGGTGCGGGCCCAGTGGACCGCGCCGGCGCCGATGGCGAACAGCGCGATGCCGAGGGTGAGGCCCAGCGCGAAGTTCAGCGCGCTGATGTGACCGATCGGGAAGACGTAGATGTACTTGTCGACCGGCAGCGCCACGTAGGAGGCGATGAAGGCGATGGTCGCCAGCATCGAGACCGTGAAGAGCAGGGCGACGGTGCGCTCGGACCGCTTGGCGGCCCGCTCGTCGATGTCCTGCTGACGGTGCTCGTGCGGGGGCAGCCCCGGGTCGGCGAACGGGTCTTCCACGACCGCGGTCGCGCCGCCCTCCGCCCGCTCCTCGGGCAGCTTCTCTTCTGCTTGTGAAATCTCGTGGCTACTCATGACTTCTTGGCCTTTGCGGTCCGGGCGGCGACCCAGATGGTGAGGACGATCAGCGCGCCCATGCCGAAGACCCAGGCGAAGAGGCCCTCACTGACCGGGCCGAGCCCGCCGAGCTCAAGGCCACCGGGGGTCTTGGACTTGTCGCTGTTGACCGTGTCGAGGTACGCGATGATGTCCTGCTTGTTCTTCTCCGGCATCGTGGTGTCGGGGAAGGAGGGCATGTTCTGCGGGCCGGTCTGCATGGCCTCGTACAGATGCTTCTTGCTCACACCCTCGAGGGACGGCGCGTACTTGCCGTTGGTGAGGGCACCGCCCTTGCCGGCGAAGTTGTGGCACTGCGCGCAGTTCGTGCGGAAGAGCTCGCCGCCCTTCGCGACATCCGCGTCGTCGGTGCTGTACTGGCTCTTGGTGGGCGTCACCGGCCCCGCGCCGAGCGAGGAGATGTACGCGGCCAGCTGCTCGATCTCGGCGTCCGAGTAGATGTTCTTCTTCTTCGGCACCTGGGCGCCCGGCTGCTGGGCGGGCATCCGGCCGGTACCGACCTGGAAGTCGACGGCGGCCGAACCGACGCCGACCAGGCTCGGGCCGTCGGAGGTCCCCTGACCGCCCGTACCGTGGCAGCTGGCGCAGCCGACGGAATAGAGCTTCTTGCCCTCCTCGATGGCGAGGGACTGGGCGGAGCTGTCATCGGCCTTCGCCTCGCTCGGCGAGAACGCGGCGTACAGCCCCCCAGTGACCGCCAGCGCGAAGAGTAGGACGACGAACGCAGCCAGCGGATGGCGCCGTCGTGCGGAGAGCTTTTTCACGGATTACCCCGGTGTCAGGATCTTCTGCGTCGATGCTTTAAGGACGTGCTTCCGGTCGCGGAGACCGGCTTACTTGATCATGTAGATCGTGGCGAAGAGGCCGATCCAGACGACATCGACGAAGTGCCAGTAGTAGGACACGACGATGGCCGCCGTCGCCTGCTGGTGGGTGAACCTCTTGGCCGCGTACGTCCTCCCCAGGACCAGCAGGAAGGCGATGAGTCCGCCCGTCACATGCAGTCCGTGGAACCCGGTGGTCAGGTAGAACACCGAACCGTACGGGTCGGAGGAGAGCGAGAGCCCGTCCTTCTTGACCAGTTCGGTGTACTCGAAGATCTGACCGCCGATGAAGATCGCGCCCATGATGAAGGTGATCACGAACCAGGAGCGCAGCTTCCTCACGTCGCCACGCTCGGCGGCGAAGACACCGAGCTGGCAGGTGAGGGAGGAGAGCACGAGGATCGTGGTGTTCGTCGCCGAGAACGGGAAGTTCAGCGAAGACGCCATTTCCTTCCAGTGCTCGGCTCCGGTCACCGATCGCAGGGTGAAGTACATCGCGAAGAGGGCCGCGAAGAACATCAGCTCGGAACTCAACCAGATGATGGTCCCGACGCTGGTGAGGTTCGGCCGGTTGACCGACGGGTGCGCGTGCCCGGTATCTGTTGCTGTTGCTGTCGCCACGACCGACATTATGTCGGTCGCTTATCCGGCCCTCACTCCCGGGGGTGCCGTTCGGAGTGTCCAGGGCCGCGTCAAGGGCATCGATGCTGCTCGTCGCCGCTGTTCCGGCCGGTCCCCCGAAGGAGGGAGAGATCGGTTCGCCCCCTCCTCCGGAAGGCTGTACGGGAGTAACATCCGCCACAGGAGCCCGGTAGTCCCCTTGGCTGATGCGGAGGAAACGATGCGGCCGACCGCCACGGTGCTGGTCTACAGCGACGACGCGAACACCCGCGAACAGGTGCGGCTCGCGACCGGTCGCCGGCCCGCCGCCGATGTGCCTCCGGTGGAGTTCGTGGAGTGCGCCACCCTCCCCGCCGTCCTGGCCGCGCTGGAGGACGGCGGGATCGACGTGTGCGTCCTGGACGGGGAGGCGGTCCCCGCGGGCGGGATGGGCGTCTGCCGGCAGATCAAGGACGAGATCTTCCAGTGCCCGCCGGTGGTGCTGCTCATCGGCCGCCCGCAGGACGCCTGGCTGGCCACCTGGAGCCGCGCGGAGGCCGCGGTGACGCATCCGGTGGACCCGGTGGCCCTGACGGACGCGCTGGCCGGGCTGCTCCGCAAGCGGCTCGCGGTGGGTGCCTGACCGCACTCCGCGCGGTCTCACGCGGTCATGCCATGGGGCGGAGCCGGGCCGAGTCGGCCGGGGTGCTGCCGTCCCGCTGGCCGGCGGCGAGGGCGCTGCCCTGGCGCCAGTCGGTCCAGGCCATGTTCCAGTCGCCGTAGCCGTTGCCGAACGGGGCCATGTCGTCCCCGTTGCTGTTGATGACCTTGACGATGTCGCCGAGGTGCACGGTGTTGAAGAACCACCGGGCGTTCTCGGTGGACATGCCGGTGCAGCCGTGGCTGACGTTGGCGTACCCCTGCGAGCCGGTCGACCAGGGCGCGGCGTGGACGTATTCGCCGCTCTCGGTGACCCGGGCCGCCCAGTAGACCATCAGGTCGTAGGAACCGGCGCCCAGGCCGATGCTGGCGCCCGTCATCCGCACCGCGGACTCCTTGGCGAGGATCACCTTGGTGCCGTTACGGGTGTCGAACCCGGGCATACCGGTCGTGATCGGGATGGTCCGGATCACCTCTCCGTTCCGCCGCACCGTCATCTGGTGGGTCCCGGAGTCGGTCAGGGCCTCGATCCGGTCGCCGGTGGTGATCCGCAGCGACTTGGTCCGGTCGCCGTAGAGCCCGCCGCCGATCCTGATGCCCTTGAGGTTGGAGCGCACGTTGACGGTGGCGTGCGCGGGCCAGTACTCGGCCGGGCGGTAGTGCAGTGTCTTGCTGTCCACCCAGTGCCAGACGCCGTCCACCGCGGGCTGTGAGTCGACCTTCAAGCCCCGCTCGATGACGGCCCGGGCCGAGGGGTCCTTGACCGCGCGGCTCAGCTTGGCGGTGATCGGCTGGCCCACCCCGTACTCCCCCGCCTTCGGCCCGAAGGTGACCTTCAGCAGCTTGTGGGCGGAGCTGGTGGTGAAGTTGATCGTACGGCGGCCCGGCGCGCCGCCCGAGTCCTCCGTGGACACCCGCAGCGTGTAGTGGGCGCCCGCCGCCAGCGGCACCGTGGAGCGCCACCGGCTGCCGTCCGGCGTCAGCTCGCCCCGTACGTACCTGCCTGCCGCGTCGGTCGCGGTGACGTCCGTGATCCGGCCGTCGTCGCCCTTGGCGGTGACTTGGAGCGGCCGGTCCGGATCGGCGTTGTGTGCGCCGCTCTCACCGCTGAACGAGATCTGGTCGGCGGCGTCGTACGGCTTGGCGGACAGCGGGTCCGAGGAGGGGCCCCCGCATCCGCTGAGACCCGCTATCAGCGAGGCCACCAGCAGGGCACTGGAGAGCACCGCCCGGGTTCGAGGAGATCGAGGTGTGTGGTTCATGCGCTCACGCTATGGACGCCCACGGCGGACGGCGCGCCGAGCGAGGCACCAGGGTGACGGCCCCCTGTCGGCCCGGGGCGCCCCGGAGGCGAACCGAGCCTCCCAAAAAAAAGAGGGCCCGGCACCTGTACGGTGCCGGGCCCCTTGATCAGAAACCGCTACTGGTTCTGGTTCTCGCCGCGGTAGTACTCGAAGACCCACCCGAAGAGGCCGACCATGATGATCGGGGCCGAGAAGAACAGCAGCCACCAGCCGAAGACCACGCCCATGAAGGCCAGGGCGCCGCCGACGGCCAGGGACAGCGGCTGCCAGCTGTGCGGGGAGAAGAAGCCCAGCTCACCGGCGTCGTCGGCGACGTCGGCGTCCTGGTTGTCCTGCGCCCCGACATCCACGCGGCGCGCGGTGAACGCCAGGTAGAAGCCGATCATGATGCTCAGCCCGAAGGCGAGGAACAGCGCCGTGGTACCGGCGGGCTCCTTCGACCACACGCCGTAGACGATCGCCATCAGCAGGATGAAGACGGCGAGCCAGAGGAACATCCGGCCTTGGACCTTCACTTGCCGGCCTCCTTACCACCCGCGAGGGCCTTGTCTTCGTCGGCCGCACCCTGGTGCTCGAGCTGGTCGAGCGCCGCGATCTCGGGGTGGTGCAGGTCGAACGCCGGGGATTCGGAACGGATCCGCGGCAGGGTGAGGAAGTTGTGCCGCGGCGGCGGGCAGGAGGTCGCCCACTCCAGCGAGCGGCCGTAGCCCCACGGGTCGTCGACCTCGACCTTCTTGCCGTACTTGGCGGTCTTCCAGACGTTGTAGAGGAACGGCAGGATCGACAGGCCGAGCAGGAACGAGCTGATCGTGGAGATCGTGTTCAGCGCGGTGAAGCCGTCGGCCGCCAGGTAGTCGGCGTACCGGCGCGGCATGCCCTCGGCACCCAGCCAGTGCTGCACCAGGAAGGTGCCGTGGAAGCCGATGAACAGCGTCCAGAAGGTGATCTTGCCGAGCTTCTCGTCCAGCATCTTGCCGGTCATCTTCGGCCACCAGAAGTGGAAGCCGGAGAACATCGCGAAGACCACGGTGCCGAAGACCACGTAGTGGAAGTGGGCCACCACGAAGTACGAGTCGGAGACGTGGAAGTCCATCGGCGGCGACGCCAGGATGACGCCGGTGAGTCCGCCGAAGGTGAAGGTGATGAGGAAGCCGATCGCCCAGAGCATCGGGGTCTCGAAGCTCAGCGAGCCCTTCCACATCGTGCCGATCCAGTTGAAGAACTTGATACCGGTCGGAACCGCGATCAGGAACGTCATGAAGGAGAAGAACGGCAGCAGCACCCCACCGGTGACGTACATGTGGTGCGCCCACACGGTCACCGACAGACCCGCGATGGAGATCGTCGCGGCGATCAGGGTGAAGTAACCGAACATCGGCTTGCGCGAGAAGACCGGGATGACCTCGGAAATGATCCCGAAGAACGGCAGCGCGATGATGTACACCTCTGGGTGTCCGAAGAACCAGAAGAGGTGTTGCCACAACAACGCCCCGCCATTGGCCGCGTCGAAGACATGCGCCCCGAATTTACGGTCCGCCTCCAGGGCGAACAGCGCGGCGGCCAGCACCGGGAAGGCCAGCAGGACCAGCACGGCGGTCAGCAGCACGTTCCAGGTGAAGATCGGCATGCGGAACATGGTCATGCCGGGAGCGCGCATGCAGATGATCGTGGTGATGAAGTTGACCGCGCCGAGGATCGTGCCGAAGCCGGAGAAGGCCAGACCCATGATCCACATGTCGGCGCCGACGCCCGGCGAGCGGACCGCGTCCGACAGCGGCGAGTACGCGAACCAGCCGAAGTCGGCCGCGCCCTGCGGGGTCAGGAAGCCGCCCACCGCGATGAGCGAGCCGAAGAGGTACAGCCAGTACGCGAACATGTTCAGCCGCGGGAACGCCACATCGGGCGCGCCGATCTGCAGCGGCATGATCCAGTTCGTGAAGCCCGCGAACAGCGGGGTGGCGAACATCAGCAGCATGATCGTGCCATGCATGGTGAACGCCTGGTTGAACTGCTCGTTCGACATGATCTGGGTGCCGGGACGAGCCAGTTCGGCGCGCATGAAGAGCGCCATCAGTCCGCCGATGCAGAAGAACGCGAACGACGTGACCAGGTAGAGCGTGCCGATCGTCTTGTGGTCCGTGGTGGTCAGCCACTTGACGACGACATTGCCGGGCTGCTTGCGGCGCACCGGCAACTCATCCTCGTACGAGGCGGTTGCGTCGGCACCCTGGGGTTCGTTGAGGATGCTCACTGTGTCTTGGTCTCCGCGTTCTTGGCGGGGTCCGTCTGCGCGATGCCGGCCGGGATGTATCCCGTCTGGCCCTTCTTCGCCAGGTCCTTCAGGTGCTGCTGGTAGCGCTCCGGGGAAACGACCTTGACGTTGAAGAGCATCCGGGAGTGGTCGACGCCGCACAGCTCGGCACACTTGCCCTTGAAGGTGCCCTCGCGGTTCGGGGTGACCTCGAACCGGTTGGCATGGCCCGGGATGACGTCCATCTTCATCAGGAAGGGGACCACCCAGAACGAGTGGATGACATCGCGGGAGGTCAGGATGAATTCGACGGACTCACCCTTGGGCAGCCACAGGGTCGGACCCGGGTTGCCGTTCTGCGGATTCCGCTCGCCGGGGGTGCCGGTGTCGTAGACGCCCTCGGCGCCCTTGGGGACGGTGTCGAGCATCTTGTTCGGGATGGACGACACCTCCTTGGGGGTCGCCTTGGGGCTGGCCGGGTTCCCGTCCACGTTCTCCATGTAGTTGAAGCCCCAGCTCCACTGGTAGCCAACGACGTTGACTACGTGGTCGGGCTTCTTGGAGGTCTTGAGGAGCGCGTTCTCATCGCGCGCGGTGAAGTAGAACAACACCGCGACGATGATGATCGGGACCACGGTGTACAGCGCCTCAAGGGGCATGTTGTACCGGGTCTGCACCGGAACCTCGATCTTGGTCCTGGTCCGGCGGTGGAACATCACCGCCCACAGGATCAGGCCCCAGACCAGCACGCCCACGGCGAGTGCGGCCGCCCACGAGCCCTGCCACAGGGAGAGGATCCGCGGCGCCTCCTCCGTGGCGGGAGTGGGCATTCCGAGGCGGGGGAAGTCCTTGGATGTGCAACCGGTGGCGGTCGCCAGGACCGCGCCCGCGGCAAGCGCCTGCAGCAGCTTCCGCCGCACCGGGCGCCGCGACGAGCGGTCGGAGCCGTTGGGACTCACGTAGCGCCTTCCCGAGAGTCTCGCCCGCGCGGTCGGCCGCGGCCGTCATCTGGTCGGTCGCCGGCCCGGTGCGGGCAGGGGTTTGGATGTTTATGCGGACCAAACCCTACTGGACGCCATTTGGCGCTGCGCGGGGAGGGTGCCCAACGCGCCGGGCCCCTCCCCGAAGGGGTGGCATCACCGCCGGAACGCCGCGGAATTCCAGTGGAATGACCTGCTCCGCCAACGTTTTCCGGGCCCGGGGGGCGGCGCGGGGTGTGACCGGAGGGCGGCCGGGGTACAGGTGGTGCGGGCACCGCCCCGTTCGTGTGATGCCTGGCGCCGGCACGCCGTACGCCCGTATGTGTCATGTGCGCATCGCCTGTCGCGTCCTCATGGCGCGTATTTCCTCCGCGGGCTTTCTCCTGAGCCGTGCGCCGGGCGCAGCGGCTAGCGTTCTTCACGTGCCCTATTTCGACGCGGCCTCGTCCGCACCGCTGCATCCCGTGGCCCGGCAGGCGCTGCTCGCCGCCCTCGACGAGGGGTGGGCCGACCCGGCCCGGCTCCATCGCGAGGGGCGGCGCGCCCGGCTGCTGCTGGACGCCGCGCGGGAGACGGCCGCCGAGGCCGTCGGCTGCCGTCCGGACGAGCTGTCCTTCACCCCTTCGGGTACCCGCGCCCTGCACGACGGCATCGCCGGGGCGCTCGCCGGGCGCCGCCGGGCCGGGCGGCGGCTGATCGTCTCGGCCGTGGAGCACTCCGCGGTGTTCCAGGCCGCGGCGGCGCACGAGGCGTCCGGGGGCGCGGTCACCGAGGTCCCGGTGGACCGTACGGGCCGGGTCGCGCCGGACGCGTACGCGGCGGCCCTGAGCGAGGCCCCCGACGGTGTCGCGCTGGCCTGTCTGCAGTCCGCCAACCACGAGGTCGGCACGGTGCAGCCGGTGGACGCGGCGGCGGAGGCCTGCGCGGCGGACGGCGTGCCGCTGCTGGTGGACGCGGCCCAGTCGCTGGGCTGGGGCCCGGTGGAGGGCCGGTGGTCGCTGCTCACGGCGAGCGCCCACAAGTGGGGCGGCCCGCCGGGGGTCGGGTTCCTCGCGGTGCGCAAGGGCACGCGGTTCCGTCCGGCCCCGGTGGACGAGCGGGAGTACGGCCGGGCGCCGGGCTTCGAGAACCTTCCGGCCATCGTCGCGGCCGCCGCCTCGCTGCGCGCCGTACGGGCCGAGGCCGCCGAGGAGGGGGAGCGGCTGCGGGGGCTGGTGGACCGTATCCGGGCCCGGGTGCCGGAGCTGGTGCCGGACGTGGAGGTGGTCGGCGATCCGGAGCGGCGGCTGCCGCATCTGGTCACCTTCTCGTGTCTCTATGTCGACGGGGAGGCGCTGCTGCACGAGCTGGACCGGGCGGAGTTCTCGGTGTCCTCCGGTTCGTCGTGCACGTCGAGCACGCTGGTCCCCAGCCATGTGCTGCGGGCCATGGGGGTGCTGTCCGAGGGCAACATCCGGGTCTCGCTCCCGCGCGGCGCCTCGGGGACGGAGGTGGACCGGTTCCTGCAGGTGCTGCCGGGCGTCGTGGCCGGGGTGCGCGAGCGCCTGGGCGCCCCGGCGGGTGCCGGCGCCGCCCCGGCCGCCGAGCCCGCCGCCGGTCTCGTCCTGGACTCGCTGGGCAAGCGGTGCCCGATCCCGGTGATCGAACTGGCCAAGGTCATCGGCGAGGTGCCGGTGGGCGGGGTGGTGACCGTGCTGTCCGACGACGAGGCGGCGCGGCTGGACATTCCGGCGTGGTGCGAGATGCGGGGGCAGACGTACGAGGGTGAGCGCCCCGCCGAGCGCGGCACGGCGTACCGGGTGCGCCGCCGTACGTGAGACGCGTGCGGCGGCGGGGCCGGAGGAAACGTTCCCCCGGCCCCGCCGCCGCGTGCCGTGCCGTGCCCGTCAGGCCAGGTGGTCGCTGATCTCGGCCGCCGCCTCGTGGCCGTAGGCCTTGGCGAAGCGCTCCATGAAGTGGCCGCGGCGCAGCTCGTACTCCTGCGTGCCGACCGTCTCGATGACGAGCGTCGCGAGCATGCAGCCCACCTGGGCGGCGCGCTCCGGCGGGAGGTCCCAGGACAGGCCGGAGAGGAAGCCCGCGCGGAAGGCGTCGCCGACGCCCGTCGGGTCGGCCTTCTGCTCCTCCTCCGCGCAGCCGACGACGATCGGCTCCTCCCCCTCGCGCTCGATCCGGACGCCCTGGGCGCCCAGCGTGGTGACGCGGGTGCCGACCTTGGAGAGGATCTGCTCCGAGGTCCAGCCGGTCTTGGTCTCGATCAGCGCGGCCTCGTACTCGTTGGTGAAGAGGTACTTCGCGCCGCCCACCAGCACCCGGATGTCCTCGCCGTCCATGCGGGCGAGCTGCTGCGAGGGGTCGGCGGCGAACGGGATGCCGCGCGAGCGGCACTCCTCGGTGTGGCGGACCATCGCCTCCGGGTCGTCCGCGCCGATGAGCACCAGGTCCAGACCGCCGACCCGGTCGGCGACCGGCTGCAGCTCGATCTGGCGGGCCTCGCTCATGGCGCCGGTGTAGAAGGAGGCGATCTGGTTGTGGTCGTCGTCCGTGGTGCAGACGAAGCGCGCGGTGTGCTGCGTCCCGGAGATCCGGACGGACTGGGTGTCCACGCCGTGCCGGTCCAGCCAGGCACGGTACTCGGCGAAGTCCTCGCCGGCCGCGCCGACCAGGATCGGGCGCAGCCCGAGCGTCCCCATGCCGAAGCAGATGTTCGGGGCGACCCCGCCCCGGCGGACTTCGAGGGTGTCGACCAGGAAGGAGAGGGAGACCGTGTGCAGCTGGTCGGCGACCAGCTGATCGGCGAAGCGTCCGGGGAAGGTCATCAGATGGTCGGTGGCGATGGAGCCGGTGACGGCGATACGCACGAGAGCTGCTCCTGTTTCGGGGCGGCGGCGAAATCGGACGCCTCACGCTATCGGCTTCCCCGGCCGCTTACGAACGGGAGGAACTACCCGGTAGTAGGGCATACGGTGCGGAGATGACGGGGCGCGCGCCCGTGCGGGCCCCTTTCGACCGGGAGGCCCCATGCCGCAGCACGTCACCCCCGCCCAGGCCGCCGCCGGGGCGATCGAGCCCGACTCCCTGGCCGAACTGCGCGGCTGCGGGGCGCGGATGGCGCCGCACTGGGCGGTCCCGGTGGTCACCGTATCGCCTCCCGCCGCGCCCGTGTCCCCGTCGCGCATCCGCGGGATCACGGTCCCCGCCGCGTCCGCCGATCTGGTCGGCGGGATGTCCGACTACGGCGACTGAGAGCGGCGGCTGAGCACCGCGGCCGAAAAGCGGCGGAAAGAACGGAAGGAACCAGCCGCCCCTTCACCCCGTCACACCGGCAACCCCCTCGCGAGGGCAACGCCGGACAACGTGAGCGGAGCCGAAGGAGTGAAACGGTGAGCACCGAGGAGACCGACACCCCGCAGACCCCCGACGACGACCACCCGCGGCCGCGTCGGCGTTCCCGGCTGGCCGTCGTATCGGTGGCGGCCGCGGTGCTGGTCGCCGGTGGCGGCGGCGCCTACTGGGCCTCGACCGCGGCGAACGGCGGCGCCCGGGGCCCGGGCTCGGCGGGCGGATCCCCCCAGCCCCTCGCACTGGACGCGTACGCCGCCCCCGCGGGGCACGAGGGGATCGCGGTCGGCGAGCCCGATCCGCACGGCGGTGGCCGCTATGTGGTCGACGGAAAGCTGCCGGACGGACCCGATGAGGCGCCCGTCTACCGGACCGACGCCAAGGTCACCAAGGCCGATGTGGCGCGGCTGGCGAAGGCCCTGGACGTCTCCGGCAGCCCCCGCGACGACCACGGCAACTGGGAGGTCGGCGGCGCGAAGGACGGCCGGGGCCCGGTGCTGCGGGTGAGCCAGAAGGGGCCGGGCAGCTGGTCGTACTCCCGCTTCGGGTCCCCGGGTGGCGACACCTGCGTGCACCCGCCGGGCGCGGGGCCGAAAACCACCGACGAGCGCTGCCCGGCCTACCGCGAGGGCGACACGAAGACCGACAAGGCCGATAAGGCTGACCAGGCCGACGAGGCCGTGTCCGAGGAGAAGGCCGAGCGCGCCGCCGAGCCGGTACTGAAGGCGCTCGGGCTGACGGAGGCGAAGCTGAACGCGAGCGGCCGCTACGGCGCCGTGCGCATGGTGAACGCCGACCCGGTACTGGACAAGCTGCCCACCCAGGGCTGGACGACCAGCCTCCAGGTGGGCGCGGACGGCCGGCTGACCGGCGGGAACGGTGCGCTGTCGGCGCCGAAGGAGGGCGACAGCTATCCGCTGATCAGCGCGGAGCAGGCGCTGAAGAAGCTCAACGCCACGACCCCCAGGGGCGGCGCGGGCGGCTCCGGGAAGGTGACCGTGAAGTCGGTGACCTTCGGGCTGGCCGCGCACTCCGTGGAGGGGCGACGGGCGCTGGTGCCGTCGTGGATCTTCACGACGGAACCGACCGGGGCCAACGGCGTCGAGGCGACCCTCCCCTACCCGGCCGTGAAGCCGGAGTTCATCAAGAAGAAGGCGGACACCCGCGACGCCCCGGGCCAGGGCCGTGAGCACAGCGAGCCGGGCACCCCGGGCCGCGGCTCGAAGACCGACGACATCACCTCGTACAGCGCGGACGGGAAGACCCTGACGCTGCGCTTCTGGGGCGGGGTGTGCGACACCTACTCGGTCTCCGCCGACGAGACGCCGAAGCGGGTGACGGTCGAGGTCGAGGGCAAGCCGACCCATCCAGGCCAGGCGTGCATCCTCATGGCCAAGGAGATGACGAAGAAGGTCACGCTCGACAAGCCGCTGGACGGCCGTCAGGTCGTGGACAAGGCCACGGGCGAGAAGGTCCCGGCCCAGAAGAAGTAGGTCCCGGAAGAGGTAAGCACCCCGCACACACGCCGGAGGCGGCGGGTCCGGATGGACCCGCCGCCTCCGTATGCCGCCGGCCGAGCCTCAGCTGAAGGAGTCGCCGCAGGCGCAGGAGCCCGTGGCGTTCGGGTTGTCGATCGTGAAGCCCTGCTTCTCGATGGTGTCGACGAAGTCGATCGAAGCACCGCCCAGGTACGGGGCGCTCATCCGGTCGGTCACGACCTTGACGCCGTCGAAGTCCTTGACGACGTCGCCGTCGAGCGAGCGCTCGTCGAAGAAGAGCTGGTAGCGCAGGCCGGAGCAGCCACCGGGCTGGACGGCGACGCGCAGCGCGAGGTCGTCGCGACCCTCCTGCTCCAGCAGGCTCTTGACCTTCGACGCGGCGGCGTCGGACAGGATGATGCCCTCGCTCGCGGTGGTCTCGTCCTGAACGGTCATCTGCTTCTCTCCCGGGTCGTACGGACTGCTTGCCGTTGGAACCAACCAACGGCGCCCCGGATTCATTCCGGGCCCAGCGCATGTTCCTGGCTCTTCATGCTCGCACACGGGACCGGTGGACCGTAATGCGTCACATCGACGCGATGTCCATCGTCAATATGACGTGAAGCAGCTATGATAGATAGCGTCAAATTGACGATTAGGGTTCCGAGTGAAGAAAGAAGGGTGCGTGTCGTGACCACCGCCCAACCCCTCGACGTCCAGCCGACCCCGCTCGCGCTGCTGCTCCTCGGCCGTGACGCCGACCCCAGGAGCGAGCGCGGCGTGGAGTGCCCCGGCGACCTCCCCGCGCCCTCCGACCCGGACCTGGTGGCACGTGCCCGGGCGGCCAAGGAGAAGCTCGGCGACAAGGTCTTCGTGCTCGGCCACCACTACCAGCGCGACGAGGTCATCGAGTTCGCCGATGTCACCGGGGACTCCTTCAAGCTCGCCCGTGACGCGGCGGCCCGGCCGGACGCCGAGTACATCGTCTTCTGCGGTGTGCACTTCATGGCGGAATCCGCCGACATCCTGACCGGCGACGCCCAGCAGGTCGTCCTCCCCGACCTGGCGGCGGGCTGCTCGATGGCCGACATGGCCACCGCCGAGCAGGTCGCCGAGTGCTGGGACGTGCTGACCGAGGCGGGCGTCGCCGAGGCGACGGTGCCCGTCTCGTACATGAACTCCTCCGCCGACATCAAGGCCTTCACCGGCCGCCACGGCGGGACGATCTGCACCTCCTCCAACGCCCGGCGCGCGTTGGACTGGGCCTTCCAGCAGGGCGAGAAGGTGCTGTTTTTGCCCGACCAGCACCTGGGCCGCAACACGGCGGTGCGGGACATGGGCATGTCGCTGGACGACTGTGTCGTCTACAACCCGCACAAGCCCGGCGGCGGGCTGACCACCGAGCAGCTGCGCGCCGCCAAGATGATCCTGTGGCGCGGCCACTGCTCCGTGCACGGCCGCTTCTCGCTGGAGTCCGTGCGCGAGGTCCGCGAGCGCATACCGGGCGTCAATGTGCTGGTGCACCCCGAGTGCAAGCACGAGGTGGTCGCGGCGGCCGACCTGGTCGGCTCGACCGAATACATCATCAAGACCCTCGAGGCCGCCCCGCCCGGCAGCAAGTGGGCCATCGGCACCGAGCTGAACCTCGTCCGGCGGCTGGCGAACCGATTCGCCGCGGAGGACAAGGAGATCGTCTTCCTCGACAAGACGGTGTGCTTCTGCTCGACCATGAACCGGATCGACCTGCCGCACCTGGTCTGGGCCCTGGAGTCGCTGGTCGCGGGCAAGGTCGTGAACCGCATCCAGGTCGACGCGGAGACCGAGGCCCACGCCAAGGCCGCGCTGGAGCGGATGCTGGCGCTCCCGTAGGTCCTCCCCCGCCCGGGGGTCATGCCCCCGGGCGGACCAGGCCCGTTTCGTACGCGATGACCACCAGCTGCGCCCGGTCCCGGGCGCCCAGCTTCGCCATCGCCCGGTTGACGTGCGTCTTCACCGTCAGCGGGCTGACCTCCAGGCGGGTGGCGATCTCGTCGTTGGAGTGGCCGCCGCCGACCTGGACCAGGACCTCGCGCTCACGGCCCGTGAGGGCGTCCAGCCGGGAGGCGTCGTACGCGGCGTCGCCGGAGCCCGGGGCGCCCTGGGCCAGGAAGCGGGCGATCAGCCCCTTGGTGGCGGCCGGGGAGAGCAGCGCCTCGCCCGCCGCCGCGATGCGGATCGCGGAAAGCAGCTCGCCGGGTTCGGCGCCCTTGCCGAGGAAGCCGCTCGCCCCGGCCCGCAGCGAGTCCACCACGTACTCGTCGACCTCGAAGGTCGTCAGCATGACCACCCGGACGTCCGAGAGCCGCGGATCCTCGCTGATCATGCGGGTGGCGGCGAGCCCGTCCGTACCGGGCATGCGAATGTCCATCAGCACCACGTCGGCGCCCTTGGCCCGCACGATCTCGACCGCCTCGGCGCCGTCCGACGCCTCCCCCACCACCTCCATGTCGGGCTCCGAGTCGACCAGTATCCGGAACGCGCTGCGCAGCAGCGTCTGGTCGTCGGCGAGCAACACCCTGATCGTCATGACTCCCCTCCCCTGCGGGTCTGCAGGGGAAGTGTCGCCCGTACCTGGAAGCCGCCCTCGGGGCGGGGTCCCGCCTCGCAGGTGCCGCGCAGCGCGGCGACCCGTTCGCGCATCCCCAGCAGCCCGTGCCCGCCACCCGCGTCGTCGGACGGGGTTCCGACGCCGTCGTCCCGGACCGTGATCTCCAGCGCGCCCTCCGTGCGGACGATACGGACCTCCGCCTTGACCTCGGGCCCGGCGTGCTTGTGCACATTGGTCAGCGCCTCCTGGACGACCCGGTACGCGGTGAGGTCCACCGAACCGGCGAGCGTCCCGAGGCCCTCCCGCGGGTGCGCCTCGACCTCGACCCGCATCCCGGCCCGTACGAAGCCCTCCACGAGCTGGTCGAGGACGCCGAGGCCCGGCGCGGGCTCGGTGGGGGCGGCGGGGTCGCCGTACTGCCGGAGCAGACCGACGGTGGCGCGCAGCTCGTCCAGCGCCGAGCGGCTGGCCTGGCGCACGTGCGCCAGCGCCTCCTTCGCCTGGTCCGGGCGGTTGTCCATGACGTGCGAGGCGACCCCGGCCTGGACGTTGACCAGCGCGATGTGGTGCGCGACGACGTCGTGCAGCTCGCGGGCGATCCGCAGCCGCTCCTCGGCGACCCGGCGCCGGGCCTCCTCCTCGCGGGTGCGCTCGGCGCGCTCGGCCCGCTCCTCGATGGCGGCGATGAAGGCGCGGCGGCTGCGGACGGCGTCGCCCACGGCGGCCGCGAGCCCGGCCCAGGCGAAGATGCCCCAGTTCTCCTGCGCGTACCAGGGGGTGAGCCCGAACAGCATCCCGGTGCCGGTCAGCAGCACGGCCGTGACCGCGCCGATCCGCCAGGTGGTGGACCGGTCGGTGCGCGCGGCGACGGTGTAGAGCGCGACCACGACCCCGAACACGATCGAGGTGCGCGGCGGTCCCTGGTCGTTGGTGACGATCTCGATGACGCTGATCACGCAGGTGAACGCCAGCACCGCGCGCGGCAGCTCGCGGCGCAGGACGAGCGACGCCGAGGAGAGGGTGGCCAGCAGTCCGAAGAAGACACCGATGTGCTGGCGCTCGTGCAGATGCGGGTTGGACGCCGCGCCGATCAGGATCAGGGCGAGGCAGCCGAGGGCCACCAGGGTGTCCAGGGCGCGGGGATGGGCGGCCAGCCAGCGGTGCGGACGGGCCAGGCCAGGCCCGACGGCGAGGGGAGTCACGGGATCCAACGGTAAACGCCACGCCCGGCCGCTTCGGCGGCGTCCTGCCCCCGCCTCCCCTACGGCATCGGCGGGATCCGCTGTGACCTGGGAGGACGCACGGTCTGCGGGCACGGTGCTCAGCCCGGGATGAGGCCGTCGTCCTTGAGCATCGCCTTGACTTCCTCCAGCGTCGCCTCCGGGGCGGGCAGGATCAGCCCCGACGGTTCCAGCGCGTCCGCGGGCAGCGGCTCACCGGCCGAGCGCACCGCGTCGAGGAGCGCGCCGAGCGTGCGCCGGAAGGCATCGTGGTCGCCGCCTTCGATGGCGGCGAGCAGATCGTCGTCCAGCTGGTTGAGTCCGGGCAGATGGCTGTCGTCCACCCGCATCTGCCCCTCCCCCATGATCCGTACGATCATGACGACCTCCTTGGGACGCCGGAGACCACGCCCGGGTGAGGGGCGGCTACTGCTTGTCGAACTTGTGCTGGTCCTGCGACTGCTGCGACTGCCCCTGGCCGCCGCTTTCGATCGCCTGCTGCGGGCCGCCGCCGGACAGCTCGGCCTTCATCCGCTGCAGCTCCAGCTCGACGTCCGTACCGCCGGAGATCCGGTCCAGCTCGGCCGCGATGTCGTCCTTGGCCATCCCGGACTGGTCGTCGAGCGCGCCGGAGGCCAGCAGCTCGTCGATCGCGCCCGCGCGGGCCTGGAGCTGCGCGGTCTTGTCCTCGGCGCGCTGGATCGCCATGCCGACGTCGCCCATCTCCTCGGAGATGCCGGAGAACGCCTCGCCGATCCGGGTCTGCGCCTGGGCCGCGGTGTAGGTGGCCTTGATGGTCTCCTTGCGGGTGCGGAACGCGTCGACCTTGGCCTGCAGCCGCTGCGCGGCCAGGGTGAGCTTCTCCTCCTCGCCCTGCAGCGTCTGGTGCTGCGTCTCCAGGTCGGTGACCTGCTGCTGCAGCGCGGCACGGCGGGACAGCGCCTCGCGCGCCAGGTCCTCCCGGCCGAGCGCGAGCGCCTTGCGGCCCTGGTCCTCCAGCTTGGCGGACTGGCCCTGCAACTGGTTCAGCTGCAGCTCCAGGCGCTTGCGGGAAGTGGCCACGTCGGCCACCCCGCGCCGCACCTTCTGCAGCAGCTCCAACTGCTTCTGGTACGAGTAGTCCAGGGTCTCGCGCGGGTCCTCGGCCCGGTCCAGGGCCTTGTTGGCCTTCGCGCGGAAGATCATCCCCATACGCTTCATGACACCGCTCATGGGCCTCGCGCGCCCCCTTCTGACGGACTTGTGACACCGGCACACCCAACAGACCCAGCCTACGGGCCCTGCTTCCATTACCGCACTGTTCCGTCCGTCCCGCGCTCCTCCTCCAGAACGATCGCGGCCCGGGCGCCTCCGGCGCAGGGAGGAGCGCGACCACTCCGGCACCCCCGGCCCGCTCCGCCCCGGCTTGTCCGGTTGGCCGCGATTCGCCGCGATTCGCGACGGCTTCACCGGGGCTCACCGCGGAAAGCGGTTGCCGGATCTTTCCCCCTGACGCTGGGGCCCACACCCGGCAACCCGTACCCTTGGGCTTTGTGTTCCGAAGCCGTTCCAAGGATGAGCAGGCCGCCACCGCCAAGGTGACCGCGGGCCAGCCGCAGCAGCCCCGTGACCCTCAGGCGCCCAAGGGCCGCCCCACACCCAAGCGCAGCGCGTCGCAGTCGCAGCGCCGCAGCCTGGCGAATACGCCGACCAACCGCAAGGACGCCGCCAAGCGGCAGCGGGAGGCCCGGCGCTCCGACCTGGCGCGCCAGCGCGAGGCCCTGGCGGGAGGTGACGAGCGCTACCTCCCGGCCCGCGACAAGGGCCCGGTCCGCCGGTTCGCCCGTGACTTCGTGGACTCGCGATTCGTCATCGCCGAGTTCTTCCTGCCGCTCGCCGTGCTGATCATGGTGCTCAGCATGATCCAGGCCGGTGCCATGCAGAGCTATGTGCTGCTGCTGTGGATGGTCGTCATCGTGCTGATCGTCCTGAACTCGTTCGTGATCGCCTTCCAGCTCAAGCGGCAGCTGCGCCAGAAGTTCCCCGACGGGAACACCAAGGGCGCCATCGCGTACGCCCTCATGCGCACCCTCCAGATGCGCCGGCTGCGCCTGCCCAAGCCGCAGGTCAAGCGCGGAGAGCGGCCCTGAGCGGGACCTCCGGCTTCGCCGGAGGGGCGGCCGGCTGGCTCGGTGGCCTCGGGGGGTTACGGAACACGGTCCGGCAGGCCCTGGTCGCCCATCAGCTCGATGAGCAGATCACCTCGCGGTTCCGGTTCGACCAGCGCCTGAAGGTCCTCGACGTCGGCCCCGGCCAGGGTACCCAGGCCCTGCGATTAGCCCGCGCGGGCCATGAGGTGACGGGCCTGGAATCCGATCCGGCGATGCTGGAGGCGGCCCGTGCCGCCCTGGCCGACGAGCCCGAGGGCATCCGGCAGCGGGTGCGGCTGCTGGAGGGCGACGGCCGCGACACCGGGGCGCACTTCCTGCCCGGCGCCTTCGACGTGGTGCTGTGCCACGGGGTGCTGATGTACGTGGCCGAACCGGACCCGCTGCTCGCCGGGCTGGCCCGGGTCCTGGCCCCCGGCGGGCTGCTCTCGCTCCTGGTGCGCAACGCCGACGCGCTCGCGATGCGCCCGGGGCTGGCCGGTGACTGGAGCACCGCGCTCAGCTCGTTCGACTCCCCGGCGTACACCAACCGCCTCGGGCTCCAGGTGCGCGCCGACCGGCGCGAGGAGCTGACCACCACGCTCACCGCGATCGGGGCGCCCCTGCACGCCTGGTACGGGGTGCGGGTCTTCACCGACCAGGCCCCCGACGCCGCCGAGCCCCCGCCGTCCCCCGAATGGGACCGGCTGCTGGCCGCCGAGGAGCGGGCCGGGCGCACCGACCCCTACCGCTCGGTGGCGGCGCTGCTGCACCTGTGCGGGGTGCGCGGCTGAGGCCGCCGGACCGGCGGCGCCGTCGTCCCGGCGCCGCCCCGCTCCTCGTAGCCGGCTACTCCGCGCGCAGGCTCATCGGGCCGTAGATCTTCGACCCGTCCTCGAAGAGCGTGACCTGCTCCGCCCCGCCCTCCAGGAGCGCCTTCCACTCCTCACCGATCCACGACTCCGCGTCCCCCTGGGTCGGGAACTCCTCGGGCTGCACCGCGGGCGCCGTCTCCGTCCCGTCGGACTTCTCGAACCGCCACGTCCAGGCCATGTTCGCCTCCTCCATCCCACCGGTCCACACGTGATGTCTGCCCGCAGCCTAGGCGACTGATCACTCCGTACGGCTCCGAACGGATCGGTACGTCTCCGCGGAGGGTGACCCGGCGCGCCCGCCCCGCGGGGACGCGAGACGATCGGGGCGTGGAACTCACTCTTCTGGGCACCGGGGCCCCCGACGGACTGCCGCGCCACGGCTGTCCCTGCGCGGCCTGCGCCACCGCCGTCGGCGACGAGGCGCGGGCGGCGACGGCACTTCTGATCGACAGCGCGCTGCTCCTCGACCTCACCCCCGGCGCCGCCTTCGCGGCGGCGCGGGCCGGGTACTCGCTGGTCGGGGTGCGGCAGGTGCTGCTGTCGCATCCGCACGCGGGCCCCGCCGTGGAGTTCCCAGCCGGGCTCCCGGCGCCGGGGCGGGTCCCGGACGGGCGCGAGCTGGCCCTGATCAGCGGCCACCGGGTGCGGGCCGTCGCCCTGGACTCGCCCGGTACGGGGTACGAGGTGACCGGGCCCGACGGCACCCGCCTGCTGTATCTGCCGCCGGGCGGCGCCCCGTCCGGGCTGTCCGGGCTGTCCGGGCCCGGGCAGGCCCAGCCGTACGACATGGTGGTGCTCGACGTACTCGGCCGCCCGGACGCGCTGGCCCGGCTCCGGTCGTCCGGCGCCGTGGGGGCCACCACCGATGTCGTGGCCGTCCACATCGACCACACCGTGCCCCCCGGCGCCGAGTTGCACCGCCGCCTCGCCACGGCGGGCGCGCGGACCGTCCCGGACGGCAGCACGCTGAACGTCGGCGAGTACCACGAGGTGCCGGACCTGCCGCGGCGCACCCTGGTGCTGGGCGGGGCGCGCTCCGGCAAGTCCCTCGAAGCGGAACGGCGGCTGGCCGCCTTCCCCGACGTGCTGTACGTGGCCACCGGCGGCACCCGCGACGGCGACCAGGAGTGGGCCGCCCGCATCGCCGCCCACCGCGACCGGCGGCCCGGCTCGTGGCGTACCGCCGAGACCTGCGACCTGGTGCCGCTGCTCGCGGAGGGCGGCGCCCCGCTGCTGATCGACTGTCTGGCGCTGTGGCTCACCGACGCGATGGACTCGGTCGGCGCGTGGGACGACGACAAGTGGTCCCACGGCGGTGAACGCGCCCTCCACGAACGGGTCGCCGCCCTCGTCGCGGCCGTGCGGTCGACGGAGCGGACGGTGGTGGCGGTCAGCAACGAGGTCGGCGCCGGGGTGGTCCCCGCGACGGCCGCGGGGCGCCGCTTCCGGGACGAACTGGGGCGGCTGAACGCGGGGGTCGCGGGCGAGTGCGAGCAGGTGCTGCTGGTGGTGGCGGGCCAACCCCTCCCGCTCCGCGGCTGACCCGGGGGAAGTCCCCCACCCCGCCCCTCCCCGAAACCGGAGCTCCGCCCCGGCCCCCGCTCGGGGGCTCCGCCCCCGAACCCCCGCCGGGGCTCCGCCCCTGGACCCCGCTCCTCAAACGCCGGAGGGGCTGGGGGTGGGGCATCACCGCCCCGGGCCCGCTCCCCAAACGCCGGAGGGGCTGGGAGTGGGGCATCACCGCCCCGGACCCACTCCCCAAACGCCGGAGGGGCTGGGAGTGGGGCATCACCGCCCCAGACCCACTCCCCAAACGCCGGAGGGGCTGGGAGTGGGGCATCACCGCCCCAGACCCACTCCCCAAACGCCGAAGGACCTGGAGACGGGGCATCACCACCCCAGACCCACTCCCCAACTCCCGAACGGCCTGAAGGCAGGGCATCACCACCCCAAACTCACTCCCCAACTCCCGAAGGACCTGGAGGCGGGGCATCACCGCCCCGGGCCCGCTCCTCAACTTGGGGCTGGGGGTGGGGCATCACCGCCCCGGGCTCCGGCCGGGCGCGGCATGGCCGCCGTGCGCCGGGCCCGGCGTCTCGAGAGGGCCGCCCCCGTACCCACGGCGGGACAGCCCGCCCGGGCGCCCACCGGGCCCAGCCCGGGGACCCCGGTCGGCCGCGCCCCCGTCTCCGCTCCCCAAGCGGACCCCAGCTACCGCTGGGCGGGCGGCGGAGACGCCGGGGGCCCGGGGGTGGCCCCCCGGTTTCGGGAAGGGGCGGGGCTGGGGACACAACGCGCTCACCCCCGCCCGGCGGCAGACAGATGGCCGGGCCCCGGGGCTCTTCGTGGGGCTTGGGCCCCAACAGCGCATGGCCGGTAGGGTTCACGGCGTGAGCAGCGGCCTGAATCTCGATGACTTCGTCGACCTGATCGAGCGCCCCGACGGGGGCATACGACGTGACGCCGAGGAGCGGCGGGAGCGGCTGGCGCCGCCGCCCGGAGCGCTCGGGCGGCTGGACGAGCTGGGCGAGTGGCTGGCCGCCGCTCAGCAGCAGGTGCCCGTCAAGCCCATCGAGCGGCCCCGGGTGGTGCTGTTCGCGGGCGACCACGGCATCGCGGAGCTGGGCGTCTCCGCCCGCCCCGCGGGAAGCGCGCACCGGCTCGTCCGGGCCGTGATCGACGGCGAGAGCAGCGTCGCCGTGCTCGCCCGCCGCTTCGGGGTACCCGTCCGCGTCGTCGACATGGCGCTGGACTGCGACCCCGCCGAGCTGCCCGCGGAGGTCACCCGGCACCGGGTGCGCCGGGGTTCGGGGCGGCTCGACATCGAGGACGCGCTGACCGCCGAGGAGGCCGAGCAGGCGTTCCGCACGGGCATGGCCATCGCCGACGAGGAGGCCGACGCGGGCACGGACCTGCTGGTGCTGGGCGACCTCAGCGTGGGCGGCACCACCGCCGCGGCCACGCTGACCGCCGCGCTGTGCGGCACGGACGCGTCCGTGGTGACCGGGCGCGGCGGGGCCGGGATCGACGATCTGGCGTGGATGCGCAAGTGCGCGGCGATCCGTGACGGGCTGCGCCGGGCCCGCCCGGTCCTCGGCGACCAGCTCCAGCTGCTGGCCACGGTCGGCGGCGCGGACCTCACCGCGATCACCGGCTTCCTGCTGCAGAGCGCGGTGCGCCGCACCCCCGTGATCCTGGACGGCGTGGTCTCGGCGGCCTGTGCCCTGGTCGCCCAGCGGGTGGCGTTCCGTGCGCCGGACTGGTGGCTGGCGGGCCAGGCGAGCGGCGAACCGGCGCAGGAGAAGGCGCTCGACCGGATCGCGCTCACTCCGCTGATGGACCACGGCGTCACCGTGGGCGAGGGCGCGGGGGCGCTGCTGGCGCTGCCGCTGGTCCAGGCGGCCGCGGCGCTCGCGGGGGAACTGCCCGAGCGCGAGCCCGAAAAGGACTGACGGGGGCTCAGGAGGGTTCGGAGAAGCCGCCGATCCAGTCCTGGAACCTGCGCCGCAGCCCGTTCCAGCGCGCGTCGTGGCGGGCCGCCCGGCGGCGGGCCCGCGCCAGGGCGCGCGGCCGGTGGCGGTAGGCGCGGCGCGCCCACGGCGATCCGGGGCGCGCCAGCCGTACGGCGCCGACGATCGCCACCAGCGGCACCAGCACCCCGATCACCGCGACCCGCAGCTTGCCCTTGACGAGGGCCAGCAGGGCGAAGCCGAAGTTGACGGAGACCTCCGCGACCACCGCCCCGCGGTCGCCTCGCTCGGCGTCCGACACGTCGTTCACCCCGAACGGCAGGAAGCCGCTGAGCACCAGGGCGACCAGGGCCGCGGTGACCACGACGACCTCGACGCTCTGTCTGCCCTGCTCGGACCAGTAGACGTCGTGCAGATGGAGAATCAGCGCGAACTCGTCCAGCACCAGCCCCGCGCCCACCCCGAAGAGGACCGCCGAGACCGCGGCCCCCACTCCGTGCCGTCCGCTCCCGACCGCGCCGAAGCCGCCGATGACGATCAGCACGACGCCGGGCACCACATGGTGGATGTGCGTCCCGCCGGAGGAGACGTCGTGGAACGGGCCCTTGCCCGCCCTGATCAGCCGGGTGATCGTGCGCGTGATCAGGAACGAGAGGATGAACGAGGCCAGCGCGAGGAGCAGCGGCAGCTTGCCGGGCTCGACGATGTTGCGTTCCCACCAATGGCCCATGGCCCGTCAGCGTCGCGCGATACTCTGCGGCGCGATGGACACCACGCCGGAGCAGTCCCCCGACCGCCAGCCGGAACCGGACCCGGAGCAGCCGCCGGAACCGGACCCGGAGATACCGCCGCACCCCGGCGCGGACATACCGCCGCGTCCGGCGCACCCGCCGCGCGCCTCCCTCGACGACGGCCTCCGCTTCGCCTTCGGCACGCTCACGGCGCTGCCCGTACGGGTGGCGCGCTGGGATCGTGAGGCGGCGCGCGTCGGCATGCTGTGCGCCCTGCCGGTCGGGCTGACGGTCGGGCTGTGCGCGGCCGCGGTGGGCGGTGTGCTGCTGTTCCTGGGCGCCGGGCCGCTGCTCGCGGCGGTCGCCACCGTCGCCGTACCCGCCGTAACCACCCGCGGGCTGCATCTCGACGGGCTCGCGGACACCGCCGACGGGCTCGGCAGCGGCAAGCCCGCCGACGAGGCGTTGCGGATCATGAAGCGCTCGGACATCGGCCCGTTCGGCGTCATCACCCTGCTGTTCGTGCTGCTCGCGCAGGTGGCGGCGCTGGCCGAGCTGTACGGGGAGAGCTGGACGCGCGGCGCGGTGGCCGCCGCCGCGGCGGGGCTCGTCGCGCGGTGCGCCCTGACCCTCGCGGCCCGTCAGGGGATGCCGGCGGCCCGGCCGGAGGGGCTGGGCGCCGCGGTGGCGGGGGTGGTGCCGTCCCGGGCGGCCGTCGGCGCGGCGGCGCTGGCCGTCGTCGCTTGCGCGGCGGCGGGCGCGCTGGTCGACGTGTACGCCATGCCGGCGCACGGGCTGGCGGCGCTGGCCGGGCTCGCGGCCGCGGACCTGCTGTCGCGCCACTGCGTGCGCCGTTTCGACGGTGTGACGGGCGACGTCTTCGGCGCCCTCGCCGAAACCGCGGGCACGGCGGTCCTGCTGGTCCTGACCTTCGGCTGATGGGCTCAGGAGGCGCGCCGCGCCTCGGAATAAGCTGGGCGCACGGCTGACCACACCCGACGTCGGCCGGACCTATCGGAAGTAGGGATCCGACCACTGTGACTGCACTGACTCTCAGCACCTCCTCCGCCGCGACGCTGCGCGCGGATGCCATCGTCGTCGGCGTGGCGAAGGGGCCCAAGGGCCCCGTCATCGCCCCGGGCGCCGAGGCCGTGGACAAGGCGTTCGGCGGGAAGCTCGCCACCGTTCTGGAGACGCTCGGCGCGACTGGAGCCGAGGGTGAGGTGACCAAGCTGCCCGCCGCGTCCGGGCTCAAGGCCCCGGTCGTGCTGGCGGTCGGCCTGGGCGAGGCTCCGGCGAAGGGCGACGGCTTCGACGCCGAGGCGCTGCGCCGTGCGGCGGGCTCGGCCGCCCGGGCGCTCGCGGGGTCGAAGAAGGGCGCGTTCGCGCTGCCGGTCGAGGACGCGGCGGCCGCTGCCGCGGTCGCCGAGGGCGCGCTGCTCGGCGCGTACGCGTACGACAAGGCCAACAGCAACGGCAATGGCGCCAAGGGCGGCAAGAGCAAGGGCGACGAGGACAAGAAGAACAACGGTCCGCTCGCCGAGGTGGCCCTGCTCGGCGCCAAGCCGCGCGACAAGGCGTACAAGGCGGCGGCCGAGCGGGCCACGGCGCTGATCGCCGAGGTCAACCGGGCCCGCGACCTGATCAACACCCCGTCCAACGTGCTCGACCCGGCCTCGTTCGCGGCGGCCGCCGTGACCGCGGCCAAGGAGCACGGGCTGAAGACGGAGGTGCTGGACGAGAAGGCCCTCGCGAAGGGCGGCTACGGCGGCATCCTGGGCGTGGGCCAGGGCTCGGAGGCCCCGCCGCGGCTGGTGCGGATCGCGTACACCCACCCCAAGGCGGAGAAGACGCTCGCACTGGTCGGCAAGGGCATCACGTACGACTCGGGCGGCATCTCGCTGAAGCCGGCCGGTCACAACGAGACCATGAAGTGCGACATGAGCGGCGCGGCCGCGGTGTTCGCCGCGGTGGTGGCGGCGGCCAAGCTGGGGCTGCGGGTCAACGTCACCGGCTGGCTGGCGCTGGCCGAGAACATGCCGTCGGGTTCGGCGACCCGTCCCGGCGATGTGCTGTCGATGTACAGCGGCAAGACGGTCGAGGTGCTGAACACGGACGCCGAGGGCCGGCTCGTGCTCGCGGACGCGCTCACCCGCGCGTGCGAGGAGAAGCCGGACGCGATCGTGGACGTGGCGACGCTGACCGGTGCGATGGTGGTGGCGCTGGGCAACCGCACGTTCGGGATCATGTCGAACGACGACGCGTTCCGCACCGCGCTGCACGAGATCGCGGAGGAGGCGGGCGAGGCGTCCTGGCCGATGCCGCTCCCGGCCGATCTCCGCAAGGGCATCGAGTCCCCGGTCGCCGACCTGGCGAACATCGGCGATCGCATGGGGGGCGGCCTGGTGGCCGGTGTCTTCCTGAAGGAGTTCATCGAGGACGGCATCGCCTGGGGTCACCTGGACATCGCGGGTCCCGCCTTCAACGACGGCGGCCCGTTCGGCTACACCCCCAAGGGCGGCACGGGCTCGGCGGTCCGCACCCTGGTGCGGTTGGCGGAGCGCACCGCCGACGGGGACCTAGGCTGAGCGGCAGGCCCCTTTACCGGGTACCGCCGGGTAACCCCCGATCCCACCTGATCCGGGGGCCGGAGATATCTCACACAGCGGCCCCGCGTCCCGCCTTCCGTCAACAAGTGCGAAGATGTTGTCCCGGCAGGACAGGGCCCCCACACCAGGGCTGCGAGCAAGAAGCGGCCGAACAATCGCCGCCGCCCGGCCACCCACGGTCGGCCCGGCGCACCCATGCATGGAGGACGTGACGTGGCGAACGACGCCAGCACCGTTTTCGACCTAGTGATCCTCGGAGGCGGTAGCGGCGGTTACGCCGCTGCCCTGCGCGCGGCGCAGCTGGGTCTGGACGTCGCCCTGATCGAGAAGGACAAGCTGGGCGGCACCTGTCTGCACCGCGGCTGCATCCCCACGAAGGCTCTGCTGCACGCCGGTGAGCTGGCCGACCAGGCTCGTGAGGGCTCGGAATTCGGCGTGAAGACCACCTTCGAGGGCATCGACATCGAGGGTGTGCACAAGTACAAGGACGGCGTGGTCTCGGGCCTGTACAAGGGCCTGCAGGGTCTGATCGCCTCCCGCAAGGTCACCTATGTGACGGGCGAGGGCCGGCTGTCGTCGCCGACCTCCGTCGATGTGAACGGCGAGCGCTACACCGGCCGCCACATCCTGCTCGCCACCGGTTCGGTGCCGAAGTCCCTGCCGGGCCTGGAGATCGACGGCAACCGCGTCATCTCCTCGGACCACGCCCTGGTCCTGGACCGGGTTCCGAAGTCCGCGATCGTGCTGGGCGGCGGCGTCATCGGCGTCGAGTTCGCCTCCGCGTGGAAGTCCTTCGGGGCCGACATCACCATCGTCGAGGCGCTTCCCCACCTCGTCCCGGTCGAGGACGAGAACAGCTCCAAGCTGCTGGAGCGCGCCTTCCGCAAGCGCGGCATCAACTTCTCCCTGGGCTCCCGGTTCTCGGGCGTCGAGTACACCGACGACGGCGTCAAGGTCTCGCTGGAGAACGGCAAGACCTTCGAGGCCGAGGTGCTGCTCGTGGCCGTGGGCCGCGGCCCGGTCTCGCAGGGCCTGGGCTACGAGGAGGCCGGGGTCGCCATGGACCGCGGCTACGTCCTGGTCGACGAGTACATGCAGACCAACGTGGAGACCATCTCCGCCGTCGGCGACCTGGTCCCCACGCTCCAGCTGGCCCACGTCGGCTTCGCCGAGGGCATGCTGGTGGCCGAGCGGCTGGCCGGTCAGAACCCCGTTCCGATCGACTACGACGGCGTGCCCCGGGTGACGTACTGCCACCCCGAGGTCGCCTCCGTCGGCATCACCGAGGCCAAGGCCAAGGAGCTGTACGGTGCGGACAAGGTCGTCGCCCTGAAGTACAACCTCGCGGGCAACGGCAAGAGCAAGATCCTCAAGACCGCGGGCGAGATCAAGCTCGTCCAGGTCCGCGACGGTGCTGTCGTCGGCGTCCACATGGTCGGTGACCGCATGGGTGAGCAGGTCGGCGAAGCCCAGCTGATCTACAACTGGGAGGCGCTGCCGGCCGAGGTCGCGCAGCTCGTCCACGCCCACCCCACCCAGAACGAGGCGCTCGGCGAGGCCCACCTGGCGCTTGCCGGCAAGCCGCTGCACTCCCACGACTAGTAGTCCGAGCGCGCGACCCATTCCGCACAGATCGTTAAGGAGCAACCGAACACCATGGCGGTATCCGTAACCCTGCCGGCGCTCGGCGAGAGCGTGACCGAGGGCACCGTCACCCGCTGGCTCAAGGCCGAAGGTGAGCGCGTCGAGGCCGACGAGCCGCTGCTCGAGGTCTCGACCGACAAGGTCGACACCGAGATCCCGGCGCCCAGCGCCGGTGTGCTGACGTCCATCAAGGTGGCCGAGGACGAGACGGTCGAGGTCGGCGCCGAGCTGGCCGTCATCGACGACGGCGAGGGCGCCCCCGCCGAGGCTCCCGCCCCGGCGGCCGAGCCCGAGCCGGCGGCCCAGCCCGAGCCCGCCCCCGCCGCCGAGGCCCCGGCCGCCGAGCCGGCCGCGGCCGCCCCGGCCGGCGGTGCCGAGGGCACCGACGTCGTCCTGCCCGCGCTGGGCGAGTCGGTGACCGAGGGCACCGTGACCCGCTGGCTCAAGGAGGTCGGCGAGTCGGTCGAGGCCGACGAGCCGCTGCTCGAGGTCTCCACCGACAAGGTCGACACCGAGATCCCCGCCCCGACCGCCGGCACCCTGCTGGAGATCCTGGTCGGCGAGGACGAGACCGCCGAGGTCGGCGCCAAGCTCGCCGTGATCGGCGCGGCCGGTGCCGCTCCGGCCGCCGCGCCCGCCGAGGCCCCGGCCGCCCCCGCCCCGGCCCCCGAGCCGGCCAAGCAGGAGGCCCCGGCCCCGCAGGCCCCGAGCGCCCCGGCGCCGCAGGCCGCCACCCCGGAGCCGGTCGCTCCGGAGCCGGCCCCGGCCGCTCCGGCGCCCGCCCCGGCCCCGGCCGCCAAGGCCCCGTCCATCCCGGCTCCGGCCTCCCCCGAGGCCGAGGGCGCGTACGTGACCCCGCTGGTGCGCAAGCTCGCCGCGGAGCACGGCGTGGACCTGGGCACCGTCAAGGGCACCGGCGTGGGCGGCCGCATCCGCAAGCAGGATGTCGTCGCCGCCGCCGAGGCCGCCAAGGCCGCGGCCCAGACCCAGGCGCCGGCTCCGGCCGCCGCCGCCGCGCCGAAGGCCAAGCAGGAGGTCTCCCCGCTGCGTGGCCAGACCATCAAGATGCCGCGGATGCGCAAGGTCATCGGCGACAACATGATGAAGGCGCTGCACGGCCAGGCCCAGCTGACCAGCGTGGTCGAGGTGGACGTCACCAAGGTCATGCGGCTGCGCGCCCAGGCCAAGGAGTCGTTCGCGCAGCGTGAGGGCGTCAAGCTCTCGCCGATGCCGTTCTTCGTGAAGGCCGCCGTCCAGGCGCTGAAGGCCCACCCGGCCGTCAACGCCCGGATCAACGACGACGACACGATCACGTACTTCGACGTGGAGAACGTCGGCATCGCGGTGGACGCCGAGAAGGGCCTGATGACCCCGGTCATCAAGGGCGCCGGTGACCTGAACATCGCGGGCATCGCCAAGAAGACGGCGGAGCTGGCGGGCAAGGTCCGCTCCAACAAGATCACCCCGGACGACATGTCCGGTGCCACCTTCACGATCAGCAACACCGGCTCGCGCGGTGCCCTGTTCGACACGATCATCGTGCCCCCGAACCAGGTCGCCATCCTGGGCATCGGCGCGACCGTCAAGCGTCCGGTGGTCATCAACCACCCGGACCTGGGCGAGACCATCGCGGTGCGCGACATGACGTACGTGGCGCTCTCCTACGACCACCGCCTGGTGGACGGTGCCGACGCGGCCCGCTACCTGACCGCGGTCAAGGAGATCCTGGAGGCCGGCGAGTTCGAGGTCGAGCTCGGCCTCTGAGCCCCCCGCGGCAGACGGCCGCGCCCCGCACGGGTCTTTCCGTGCGGGGCGCGGCCCTTTTTCGTGCCTTCCGGCTCCGGGTCTTTCCGGCTCCGGACCGCGATGCTTCCGCTGCCTGGATAATGACTTCCGTTCACCGCTGGTTCCGAAGGAGCGCTCCCTATGATCCCGCCCGTCGTCCACTCGCTGCGCGAGCAGATCCGCGAGCACATCGTGGAGGGGATCGTCAGCGGGCGGTGGAAGCCGGGCGAGCGGATCGTGGAGCGGCGTATCGCGACCGAGCTGGAGGTGAGCCAGACGCCCGTCCGGGAGGCGCTGCGCGAGCTGGAGACGCTGCGGCTGATCGAGTCGGCCCCGAACAAGGGCGTCCGGGTGCGGAATCTGACCGCGGCCGATCTGGAGGAGATCTATCCGGTGCGGGCGGGGCTGGAGCAGATCGCCGCCGAGCTGGCGGCGCCCCGGCTGGCCGAGGACACCTCGGCGCTGGAGCCCGAGGTGCGGGCGCTGTACGAGGCGGACCGCAGGGCCGACGGCGAGGCCCAGGTGCGGCACACGGTGGCCTTCCACCGGGAGCTGGTGCGGGCGTCGGGCAACAGCGTGCTGCTGCACACCTGGGAGTCGCTGGGCATCGAGATCTGGACGACGCTGTCGATCCGCTGGCTGGGCACCGTGCAGCAGTCGTACGCCGAGGAGCACCAGGCCGTCGTGGACGCGTTCCGGAGGCGTGATCCGCGGGTGGGTGAGCTGGTCAAGGCGCATGTACTCGGCTGTGCACCGCGTGCCTGATTTCGCGGCACGGAATGCCAATTTCGGCCTACGGACAAGTTTTTCCCTTCATCTACTTTGATCGATCATCGATCAGAACTTACAGTCGACCGCATGACCGATCTCGCTAGCACGCAGCCGAGTGCGCTCGACCAGTTCCCCGACCGGGACCCCGAGGAGACCGCCGAGTGGGGCGCCTCGCTCGCGGCCGTCACCCAGGCCGCCGGCCCGCATCGCGCCTCGTACCTGATGCGCCGCACCCTGGAACGCGCCGAGGGCGCCGGTCTGTCGCTGCCGCCGTTGCTGGAGTCGGACTACGTCAACACCATCCCGACCGCCGCGGAGCCCGCGTTCCCCGGTGACGAGGCCATGGAGCGCCGGATCACCGCCTGGAACCGGTGGAACGCGGCGGCGATGGTCACCCGTGGCAGCGCGGACGGCCTCGGCGGTCACATCGCCACCTTCGCCTCCGCCGCCTGGCTCTACGAGACGGGCTTCCAGCACTTCTTCCGCGGCAAGGAGGCCGACGGCAGCGGCGACCAGCTCTACATCCAGGGCCACGCCTCCCCCGGCATCTACGCCCGCGCCTTCCTCGACGGCCGGCTGACCGAAGCGCACCTGGACCGCTTCCGCCGGGAGGCCGGCGGCGACGGACTGCCCTCCTATCCGCATCCGCGCCGGACGCCCTGGCTGTGGGAGTTCCCCACCGTCTCCATGGGCCTCGGCCCGATCTCGGCGATCTACCAGGCCCGCTTCAACCGCTACCTTGCCGCCCGCGGCATCAAGGACACCGCCAACTCCCACGTGTGGGCCTTCCTCGGCGACGGCGAGATGGACGAGCCGGAGTCGACCGCCGCACTCGCCCTCGCCGGGCGCGAGGGCCTGGACAACCTCACGTTCGTCATCAACTGCAACCTGCAGCGCCTCGACGGCCCGGTGCGTGCCAACTTCAAGATCGTGCAGGAGCTGGAGGCCCAGTTCCGCGCCGCCGGGTGGAACGTCGTCAAGTCGCTGTGGGGCTCCGCCTGGGACGAGCTGTTCGCGGCGGACACCTCCGGTGCGCTGGCCCGTCGGCTGCGCGAGGTCCCCGACGGCCAGTTCCAGACGTACGCGACCCGCGACGCCGCGTACATCCGCGAGCACTTCTTCGGCACCGACCCGGCCCTCGCCCAGCTGGCGAAGACGCTGTCCGACGCCAAGCTGGCCGAGTGTTTCCACACCTCCCGCGCGGGCCACGAGCCGCGCAAGGTGTACGCGGCCTACCGCGCGGCCGTGGAGCACAAGGGCGCCCCGACGGTCGTCCTCGCCCAGACCGTCAAGGGCTACACGCTCGGCCCGACCTTCGAGTCGCGCAACGCGAACCACCAGATGAAGAAGCTGACCGGCAAGGAGTTCCGCGCCATGCGCGACCTCCTGGAGCTGCCCATCCCGGACAGCAAGCTGGACGAGTCGCTGGTCCCCTACGCCCACCCCGGCCAGGACTCCCCCGAGGTGCGCTACCTCCAGGAGCGCCGCGCCGAGCTCGGCGGCCCCGCCCCGGCCCGCAAGGTCCACCCCGTGGCCCTGCCCGAGCCCTCGGCGAAGCCCTTCGAGACCCTGGCCAAGGGCTCCGGCAGCCAGGAGATCGCCACGACCATGGCCTTCGTGCGCCTGGTCAAGGACCTGATGCGGGACAAGGAGACCGGCCGCCGCTGGGTGCCGATCGTGCCCGACGAGGCCCGTACCTTCGGCATGGAGTCGCTGTTCCCGACCGCCGGGATCTACTCCCCGCTCGGCCAGACCTACGACCCGGTCGACCGCGATCAGCTCCTGTACTACAAGGAGGCCGAGAACGGTCAGATCCTCAACGAGGGGATCACCGAGGCCGGTTCGATGGCCGACTTCACCGCCGCCGCCACGTCGTACGCGACGCACGGCGAGCCGATGATCCCCTTCTACATCTTCTACTCGATGTTCGGCTGGCAGCGCACCGCCGACCAGATGTGGGCGCTCGGCGACCAGCTCGGCCGCGGCTTCCTGATCGGCGCCACCGCCGGCCGCACCACCATGACCGGTGAGGGCCTGCAGCACGCCGACGGCCACTCGCACCTGATCGCCTCCACCAACCCGGCGGCGCTCGCCTACGACCCGGCGTTCGCGTACGAGGTCGGCGTGATCGTGCGGGACGGGCTGCGGCGGATGTACGGCCCGCAGGCCGAGGACGTCTTCTACTACCTCACGGTCTACAACGAGACCAAGGTGCAGCCGCCCATGCCGCAGCGCGAGGGCGTCGAGGAAGGCATCGTCAAGGGCCTCTACCGGTTCCAGGAGGCCGAGGCGCCCGCCGCCGACGCCCCCCGGATCCAGCTCCTCGCCTCCGGCACCGCCATCCACTGGGTGCTGGAGGCCCAGAAACTGCTCGCCGACGACTGGGGCGTGGCCGCCGACGTGTGGTCCGCCACCTCCTGGAGCGAGCTGCGCCGCGACGCCCTGTCCTGTGACGCGGCGCAGCTCAACGGCGAAGACCGGGTCCCGTACGTCACCCGTGCCCTGGCAGGCGCACCGGGCCCGGTCCTCGCGGTCAGCGACTGGATGCGGGCGGTACCGGACCAGATCAGCCAGTGGGTCGAGCAGGACTGGTACTCGCTCGGCACCGACGGCTTCGGCCTCTCCGACACCCGCGACGCGGCCCGCCGCCACTTCGGGGTGGACGTCCCGTCGATCGTGGTCGCCGCGCTGGCCCGGCTCGCCAAGCAGGGCGCGGTCAAGGCCACGGCCCCCAAGGAGGCCGCCCAGCGCTACGGCATCTGAGCGCGCGGCGCCGCCCCGTCACGGCATGATGGGGCGGTGCGTGCCGCGCGACTGATCAAGATGGTGCTCCTGCTCCAGGCCCGGCCCTCGATGACGGGGGCCGAGCTGGCCCGTGAGCTGGAGGTTTCGGAGCGCACGGTGACGCGGGACGCCGCCGCGCTCTCCGAGGCCGGGGTCCCGGTCTACGCGGACCGCGGCCGGGCCGGTGGCTACCGGCTCATCGGCGGCTACCGCACCCGGCTGACCGGCCTCGGCCGCACCGAGGCCGAGGCGCTGTTCCTCTCCGGGGTGCCCTCGGCGCTGCGCGAGATGGGCCTCGCCGACGCCGCCTCCGCCGCCCGGCTGAAGGTCTCCGCCGCGCTCCTGCCCGAGCTGCGCGACGCCTCCCACACGGTGGCCCAGCGCTTCCACCTCGACGCCCCCGGGTGGTGGCAGGAGCCGCAGACGCCCTCACTGCTGCCGGACGTCGCCGACGCGGTGTGGGACGACCGTCGGCTCACCGTCCGCTACCGCCGCCGGGACACCGAGGTGGACCGCGAGCTGGAGCCGTACGGGCTCGTCCTCAAGGCGGGCGTCTGGTACCTGGCGGCCCGCGGCGCTGTCTCCGGAGGCTCCCAGGGCGACTTCCGGGTCTACCGGGTGGACCGTCTCGCCACGGTCGGGCCCGCGCCCGGCGAGGGCCGGTTCCGGCGCGACGAGACGTTCGACCTGCCCGCCTTCTGGGAGGAGCGGGCGGCGCAGTTCGCGCGCTCGATCCTCCGCGAGGAGATCACCGTGCGCCTCACCCCGGAGGGCGCCCGGGCCGTGCGTCACGTCATGGACCGTACGGCGGCCGACGAGGCCGTACGGTCCGCCGGGGAGCCGGACGGGGAGGGGCGGATCACCGTGACCCTGCCCGTGGAGTCGGCCGAGGTCGCGTACGCCCAGCTCCTCTCCCTGGGCCCGGAGGCGGAGGTGCTGGCGCCGCCGGAGCTGCGGGAGCGGTTCGCGACGGCGGCGCGGCGGATGAACGACCTCTACCGGTGAGGCTCACCGGTAGTCGGCCGCGGTGCCCTCCTTGCCGCCGATGACGATGTCCCGGAAGTACCCGGCGACGTCCGGCCGCGAGCCGTCGAGGTCGGTGAAGCCGTAGACCTTGGCCAGGTCCCCGCTGAAGACGGACTTCCCGCTCCAGCGCGCCCGGTCCGGGTCGGCGGCCAGCGCGGCGACCGCCCGCCCGACGAAGTGCGGGGTTTCGGCGATGGCGAAGTGCGGCTCCTTCTCCACCGCGTCCCGCCACTTCTCCTCGGTCACCCCGAAGTGGTCCAGCATCTGCTCGGAGCGCAGGAAGCCCGGGGAGAGGCACACCGCCGTGGCGTCGAACTCCTTCAGCTCCTGGGCCAGCCCGAACGCCGTGCGGATGGGGGTGTTCTTGGTGATGTCGAAGAAGAGGTTGATGCGGAATTCCTTGTTGAACTCCTCGTTCCCGTCGGTGATCTCGACCACCAGGCCACCGGGGTTCCGGACCAGCAGCGGCAGCGCGTAGTAGTGGGTGATCAGGTGGGTCTCGATGCCGAGCCGGAGCATCCGCAGCCCGCTCGTCAGGTTCGTCTCCCAGGTCTTCTTGTCGAACTCGATCAGCCCCTCACCGCCCCACACGTCGTTGACCAGGACGTCCAGCCGCCCCTGCTCCCGGTCGACGCGCTCGATGAGCGCCTTGACCTGCTCCGGCTCCAGGTGGTCGGTCGGCACCGCGTACCCCGTGCCACCCGCCGCGGTGATCAGTTCCGCGGTCTCCTCGATGGTCTCCGTGGCCCGCCCGACCTCGCTGACCCCGTTCCGGGTGGTGCGCCCCGTCGCGTAGACGGTGGCGCCCGCCGCGCCCAGCTCGACGGCCATCGCCCGGCCAGCGCCCCGCGTCGCGCCCGCGACGAGTGCGACCTTGCCCGCCAGTGGCCCCTGTGCGCCCTGTGTGCTCACGTACGTGTCCTCTCCGTGGAGCCGTCATCAGTGACGCGTTCGACCATCGCAAGGAAACCCGACATCTGCTGTCGCATATAACAAGAGGGCCGCATCTGGGTCGCTCCACGTGCGGGGGTGGGCCCGAGGGCCGATGCTGGTCCCGTGATGATGGACGAGACGGAGTTCTGGGGGCTGGTCGACAGCGCTCGGGAGGCCGCCGAGGGCGACCCCGAGGACCAGTCCGACCTGCTCGTCGAGAAGCTGTCACAGCTCGACCCGGACTCCGTGCTGGACTTCGCCCGGCACTTCGAGGCCCGCGCCAACCGGGCGTACCGGTGGGATCTGTGGGGCGCCGCGTGGGTGCTGCTGGGCGGCGTCAGCGACGACGCCTTCGAGGCGTTCCGCTACTGGCTGATCGGCCAGGGCCGGGACGTCTTCGAGGGCGCGCTGCACGACCCGGACGCCCTGGCCGAACTGCTCGAGGACTTCGACGAGCAGGTGGACGGCGACTGCGAGGACCTGGGGTTCGCGGCGGACGAGGCGTACGAGCAGCTGACCGGCGCGGTGCTGCCGGAGCTGGCGCTTCCGCCGCGGCCGGAGGAGCCGATCGGCACGACGGTCGACTTCGAGGACGACGCGGTGCTGGCGGAGCGCTATCCCCGGCTCTGGGAGCGCTTCCGAGGCTGACGCTCAGCCGGTGAGGGCGCGGCCCATCAGCACGTCGTCCACGTATCCGCCGTCCAGCAGGAACTCCCCCGGCAAGACGCCCTCGACCACGAAGCCCTCCGACTCATAGAGCCGCCGCGCCGGGAGGTTGTGCCCGAGCACCCGCAGGGTGATCCGGCTCGCACCCTGCCGCTGCGCCTCCTCGTACGCCGCGTTCAGCAGCGCCCGCGCGACGCCCCGGCCGCGCGCCTCCGGGGCCACCGCGAGCCCCTGTATCTGGCGGACGTGGGCGTTGCTGGCCAGCTGCGTCGGCGGGACGAGCCGCAGATAGCCGACGGGGCGGCCCTCCAGCTCGGCCACCGTGACGTGCACCGGGCGGTTGCGGTGGGTGAAGAACGCGTCGTACGGCGGCTCGGGGGCCGGCTGTACGGAGTGCAGCGTGGACCAGGTACGGCGCTCCAGGGCGACCAGCGCGTGCTCGTCGTCGAGCACGGCGCGCCGGATGAGCGGCACGGGCGGGGCCGATGGCTGGGGCGGGGCGGAGGACTCGGACATGCCGGCCACTCTGCCACGCGCTCCCCGACGTCCGACATCCCCCGGAAGATCGGGGGCAGGATGGGGCCATGCGCATCGCGGTCACCGGTTCCACCGGGCTCATCGGCACGGCCCTCGTCCACTCTCTGCGCCGGGACGGCCACCAGGTGGTGCGGCTGGTGCGGCGAACTCCCCGCGAGGAGGCGGAGGTCGAGTGGGATCCGCACCGGCAGTGGGTGGACACCGCCGGGCTGACGGGGTGTGAGGCCGTCGTCCACCTGGCGGGCGCGGGCATCGGCGAGCACCGCTGGACGGCGGCGTACAAGAAGGAGCTGCGGGACAGCCGGGTGCTGGGCACGGCCGCCATCGCCGAGGCCGTGGCCTCCCTGGACACCCCGCCCCGGGTGCTGATCAGTGGAAGCGCGGTCGGGTACTACGGGGACACGGGGGAGCGCGCGGTCGATGAGAGCGCGCCCCCTGGGCACGGTTTCCTACCCGACCTGTGCCAGGACTGGGAGGAGGCGGCCGCCGCGGCGCAGGAGGCGGACGTGCGCACGGTGTTCATCCGCAGCGGTCTGGTGATCGCGCCCGAGGGCGGGGCGTGGGGCCGCCTCTTCCCGCTGTTCAAGGCGGGCCTCGGCGGACGGATGGGCAACGGCCGGCAGTACTGGAGCTTCATCGCCCTGCACGACCACATCGCCGCGCTGCGCCACATCCTGGACACGGCGGACCTCAGCGGCCCCGTCAACCTCACCGGCCCCTCCCCCGTGACCAACCGTGAGATCACCGAGGCCATGGGCCGGGTGCTGCGCCGTCCCGCGCGCCTCCATGTGCCCGCCCCGGCCCTGCGGATGGCCCTGGGCGAGATGTCCACCGACATCCTCGGCAGCGTGCGGGCCCTCCCCCGCAAGCTGCTGGACTCCGGCTTCTCGTTCACCTATCCGCATATCGACGAGGCCCTGAAGGCGGCGGCCGGACGGCGCTGAGAATCCGCCGCCGGTCCAGCCGAGACGTTCACGAGGGCCCGAGAGGTCATCGACAGGCCGCACCCGATCAGCGTGCGACCGTTGTGCGCCCGTGCTCGGTCGATGCGCGTCTGTCATCGACCGTTTTTGCCCCTACCGTCGTGACCGTTCCGATCCGCTCCATCCCGTTCCCGGGGAGGGCATGTGTTCAGCAGCGCGCACCGCACGGACGTCGTCATCGTGGGAGCCGGACTCGCGGGGCTGGCCGCCGCCCAGCTGCTGACCGGCGCGGGGATGGAGGTCACCATCCTGGAGGCCGCGCCCCGGGTGGGCGGACGCATGACGACCGATACGGTCGACGGCTTCCGGCTGGACCGCACCGGGCAGCTGGTCAACACCTCCTTCCCCGAGCTGCGGCACACCCCGGGGCTCGACGCCCTCGCCCTGCGCCCCTTCTCCCAGGGGGTGCTGGTGCACGGCGACGGCCGCACGCAGCGGATCGGCGCACCCCGCGGCCCCCGGAGCACAAGGGGCGCATTCACCACGGCGCGCGCTCTCGCGAGCGCCGCCCGTGCGCCGCTGGGCGGCGGACTCGATCAGGCCCGACTCGGTGCCGCGCTCGGCAGGCTCGCCGCCCTGCCCGCGGACCGCCTCCTCGCCCGCCCCGACCGGCCGGTCCACGAGACCCTGGCGGGGCGGGGCCTTCCCGCTCGTACCGTCGAGAGCGTGCTGCGCCCGCTCCTCGTCTCGCTGCTGAGCGACCCGGGCCTGAACACGTCCAGCCGCTGCGCCGACTTGGTGCTGCGCGGCTACGCCCGCGGCCGGCTGTGCCTCCCGGCGGGTGGCGCCTCCACCGTCCCCGAGCTGCTGGCCGCCACGCTGCCGCCGGGGACGGTGCGCACCGACGTACGGGCCACCTCGGCCGCCACCACCACCGTGACCACCGCCGGACACGGCGAGATCCGCTGCCGCGCGGTGCTGGTGGCCACCGGGGCGCACGACGCCGCCGAACTCCTCCCCGGGCTGCGGCTGCCCGCCTTCCACCCGGTCACCGTGCTGCACCACACCGCCGATCAGCCGCCGCTGCGCGAACCCGCCCTGATCCTCGCCGCGGGCGGCCAGGGCCCCGTCGCGCACACCACGGTCGCGAGCGAGGTCGACCCCTCGCGCACCCCGCCCGGCCGGGTGCTGATCACCTCCACCGTGCTGGGCGCCGCCGCGGGCCTGCCGACCACCGAACTCGACCGGCAGGCCAGGGCCCAGCTCGCCGCGGTCTACGGCACCTCCACCGCCGGCTGGGAGCTGCTGGCCGCCCACCACGATCCGCACGCGGTGCCCGCCATGCCCGCGCCCCATGACCTGCGGCGCCCGGTGCGGCTGCTGTCCGGGCTGTACGTATGCGGCGACCACCGCGACGCCAGCACCGTGCAGGGGGCCCTCGTCTCCGGCCGCCGCGCCGCCCGCGCGGTGCTCCAGGACTTCGGCGCCACCCCCGGCTCCGACACCCCCGCCGTTCCCGCCGCGGCGGCCTGACCGCCGGGGCGCACGATCGGATTTCATGGCTCTCATGACCGACGACGACACCTTCCTCGACCACGCCGCCGACCGGCTGGCCGCCCTGCCCGGCGTGCACGCCGTCACCCTCGGCGGCTCCCGCGCCCAGCACACCCACACCCCGGACAGCGACTGGGACCTGGCCCTCTACTACCGGGGCGGCTTCGACCCGGCCGAGCTGCGCGCGCTCGGCTGGGAGGGCGAGGTCTCGGACATCGGGGACTGGGGCGGCGGCGTCTTCAACGGCGGCGCGTGGCTCACCATCGACGGCCGCCGCGTCGACGTCCACTACCGCGACCTCGACGTCGTGGAGCACGAACTCGCCGAGGCCCGGCAGGGCCGCTTCCACTGGGAACCGCTCCTCTTCCACCTCGCGGGCATCCCCAGCTATCTGGTCGTCGCCGAACTCGCCATCAACCGGGTGCTCCGCGGCGCCCTGCCCCGCCCCGCGTACCCGGAGGCGCTGCGCTCGGCGGCTCCCCCGTTCTGGCGCGACCGGGCCGCCCTGACGCTCCGGTACGCCGAGGGCGCGTACGTCCGGCGCGGCCAGGCGACCGAGGTCGCGGGCGCGCTGGCCACCGCGGCCCTGCAGACCGCCCACGCGGTGCTGGCGGCACGCGGTGAGTGGGTCACCAACGAAAAGCGGCTCCTGCGGCGGGCGGGCCTGGGCCACCTCGACACGATCATGGCCGGACTGCGGCCGGAGCCCGAGGCGCTGGCACAGGCGATCGCCGAGGCGGAGGAGGTGTTCGACGCCGCCGGGTGAACGCAACACTTCGCCGGGCGCCGAAGCGACCGCGTCCTAGGCTGGACTCATGGCCGCCTCCCCTGCCTCCCCCGCCCACGACGCGGACATCGCCCGCGCCGCCACCGCCCTCGCGGACGCCTCCCGCGCCCGGATCCTGCTGGCGCTGGCGGAGGGGCGGGCGCTGCCCGCGAGCGTGCTGGCCACCGAGGCGGGGGTGAGCGCGTCCACGGTGAGCGGTCATCTGGCGAAGCTGCTGGAAGCCGGTGTCGTACGCGTCGAACGGCAGGGGCGGCACCGCTACTACCAGTTGACCGGCCCCGCCGTCGGCGAGGCCATCGAGGCGCTGGCCAGGATCGCGCCGCCGCTGCCCGTCACCTCGCTGCGGGCGGCCACCCACGCGGGCGCCCTGCGCCGGGCCCGCACCTGCTACGACCATGTCGCGGGCGGCCTGGGCGTGGCGCTGATGGGCGCCCTGCTGGAGCGCGGCGTGCTGACCGGCGGCGACGGACGCCACCACCCGGAGACGGCCCGGAGCGACCGGCTGTCCGCCCCCGGCAACGACACCCCGTACCGGCTGACCGACCAGGGGCGGGCCGAGCTGGCCGCGTTCGGCGTGCACACCGACCGGCTCCGCGGCCGCCGCCCCCTGATCCGCTACTGCGTGGACTGGACCGAACAGCGCCACCACCTGGCGGGCGCCCTCGGCGCCGCGATCACCGACCGCCTCTTCGAGCTGGACTGGATCCGCCGGGGAACGCGGCGCCGGGCGATCGACGTGACGAAGGCGGGCACGGCGGGCCTGGCGCGCACGTTCGGGGTGACCGCCTAGGGGGTGTCGTGTGGATCAGGCCGGATCAGCGAGCGCGGGGCCGCGAGGTGCCGCCCGCCGCGGCAGCGGCTGATGTCACAGCGGCGTCGGGAGCCCGGCATGATCCACACGACACCCCCTGGACCCCACAGCGCGCTCGGCGGAGCTACCCCAGCGCCGCGACCCGCTCGCGGTAGCCGCGCACCGGGGCCGCGTCGCGGTACGGCTCCAGCCGGCGTTCGAAGTCGCGTACGTAGTCCAGCGCCCGCGCCGACCGCATCTCGGAGGCCTGCTGCGCCGCCTCCGCGCCCAGCGTGCACGCCTGCTCCAGCTCGCCGAGGCCCAGCCGGGCCGTGGCCAGCACCACCCGGCTGAAGAGGCGGCTGCGGGCGAATCCGGCGCCGCGCAGCCGCAGCGAGCGCTCCGCGTGCTGGGCGGCGGCCCGGTACTGCTGGAGGTCCCGGTGGCAGTGGCCGAACTCGTCGGCCAGCTGCGCCTCGTCGAAGGCCCGCGCCCAGTACGGCACGTCGTCGCCCGGCCGCGACGTCTCCAGCGCCCGCTCGGCGCGGGCGAGCGAGGCGGTGCAGGCCCGTACCTCGCCCAGCACCGCGTGCCCCCGCGCCTCGACCGCGTGCAGCAGGGACTGGAGCACCGGCGGGGCACCGCCGCCCACGCCCTGCTGGGCCACCCGGGCGAGCTGGACGGCCTCCCGGCCGTGGCCCAGGTAGACGGCCTGGCGGCTCATGGTCACCAGCACGTAGCTGCCGTACGGCCGGTCCCCGGCGGCCTGGGCGAGCCGCAGCGCCTGCACGAAATACCGCTGGGCCAGACCGTGCGCGGCGATGTCGTACGACGTCCACCCGGCCAGCCGGGTCAGGTCGGCGATGGCGCCGAACAGCCGCCGCCCGGTCGTCTCGCCGTAGGTGCCGCGCAGCATCGGCTCGCCCTCGTGCTCCAGGTAGCGCACCAGGGCCTGCCGGGCGTGGCCGCCGCCGTACGTCTGGTCCAGCGTCCGGAACAGCTCGCTGACCGAGCGCAGCGCCGCGATGTCGCCCGGGGTCACCCGGTGGCCGGGCCCGCGCTGGACCCGGTCGGCCTGCCGCTGCCGGGGCACGGGTGCCCGTTCGGCCCGGTCGGGGGTGGCCGCCCGGCCCGCGGCGGCTCCACGGCCGGTGGCGGGGCCCCGGCCGCCCTGGGCGGGGACCGTCGGGCCGCCGGTGGCCGGGGGCTCACCGCGCGCCACCCGGTCGTCGGGCCGCCCGATCAGCCAGTCCCGGCTGGGGACGACCAGCCCGGCCGGGGTGAAGGCGATCTTCCGCAGCTCCGCGTGGCTGCCGGAGTCCTTCCGCCACAGCCCGCTGACGATGTCCACCGCCTCCTGCGGGGTGGCGGCGAACTCCAGCCCCGCGTAGACCGGCGCACAGGCGTCGAGGCCCAGGTCCTGGGCGGTCAGCCGGCGGCCCAGGCGCCGGGTGAAGACCTCGGCGATCAGCGCGGGCGTGGTGCCGCGCGGCTGCTGGCCGCGCAGCCAGCGGGTCACCGATGTCTTGTCGTACCGCAGGTCGAGGCCGTGCTCGATGCCGAGCTGGTCCACCCGCCGGGCCAGCCCGGCGTTGGAGAAACCTGCCTCGGAAATCAGCGCGGCGAGCTGACGGTTGGGGATGCGCTGCGGGGGTCGTTCCGTCATCAGCCTGCCGGTCTCCCTGATTCGCTCTCTGGAACGGCGTGAATTTAACTGGCTGTAGCGGGCTGATCGCGCTCGTCGGACTCCTTTCATCCGATCGTGTGAGAACGAGCCGGATACGGGTCGGAAAGCGCGCGGTCGTACAGTGGCGGAGGCACCGCCCACTGTTACGAGGTCCGAAAAGGAGCTTGCCGTGACCGCAACGTCCCCGGGGACGACCCCCGCTTCGCAGCTGCGACTGCGCTACGTCCATCTGGGGTTCGGGGCGAACGCCGTCGACTACGAGGAGGCGTGGCAGGAGCAGCGGCGCGTGCACGCGGCCCGCTTCGCGGACGAGATCCCGGACACCTGTCTGCTGCTCGAGCACCAGGCCGTCTACACGGCGGGGCGGCGCACGGCCGACAACGAACGCCCGCTGGACGGCACCCCGGTGGTGGACGTGGACCGCGGCGGCAAGATCACCTGGCATGGGCCGGGGCAGCTGGTGGGCTATCCGATCCTCAAGCTGCCGCGCCCGGTGGACGTCGTCGCGCATGTCCGGCGGCTGGAGGAGGCCATGCTGCTGACCTGCGCCGATTTCGGCGTGGAGGCCACCCGGGTGGAGGGCCGCAGCGGGGTGTGGGTGCTGGGCGACCCGGTCGACCGGCGCCCGGCGCTCGGCGGGCTGAAGCTGGACTTCGACCCGCGGGTGGAGGACGAGGAGTTCGACCCGCGCCTCAACGGCCCGGAGTACGCCCCGTCCAACGCCGGGCAGCGCCGCGAGGACCGCAAGCTCGGCGCGATCGGCGTGCGGGTCGCCAAGGGCGTGACCATGCACGGCTTCTCGTTCAACTGCAACCCGGACAACACCTCGTACGACCGGATCGTGCCGTGCGGCATCCGGGACGCCGGGGTGACCTCGCTCTCGGCGGAGCTGGGCCGGGACGTGACGGTCGCCGAGGTGACCCCGGTGGTCGAGAAGCATCTGCGGGCGGTCCTGGAGTCCTCCGTCCCGCTGCCGCGCGCCGTGTAGCGGCGCCGCCGCCCCGGGGGAATGCGCCCCCGAGGTCGCCGGTTGCCCTGGACGTAAATCCGTACGAATGACGGGCGTACCCTGGTGACCGCCGACGATTCGAAAGCCGCGCCACCCAGACTCGCCAAGCAAAGAGGAGTGCCGGACGTGTCCGCAGTCGCACCCGACGGACGCAAGATGCTGCGTCTGGAGGTCCGGAACAGCCAGACCCCCATCGAGCGCAAGCCCGAATGGATCAAGACCCGGGCGAAGATGGGCCCCGAGTACACCGAGCTGCACGGCCTGGTGAAGCGGGAGGGCCTGCACACGGTGTGCCAGGAGGCGGGCTGTCCCAACATCTTCGAATGCTGGGAGGACCGCGAGGCCACGTTCCTCATCGGCGGCGACCAGTGCACCCGGCGCTGTGACTTCTGCCAGATCGACACCGGCAAGCCACAGCCGCTGGACCGCGACGAGCCGCGCCGGGTGGCCGAATCCGTGCGGACGATGGAGCTGCGGTACGCGACGATCACCGGCGTCGCCCGCGACGACCTCGACGACGGCGGCGCCTGGCTGTACGCCGAGACCGTACGGCAGATCCACTCCCTCATGCCGGACACCGGCGTCGAGCTGCTGATCCCGGACTTCAACGCGGACCCCGACCAGCTCGCCGAGGTCTTCTCGTCCCGTCCCGAGGTGCTCGCCCACAACGTCGAGACCGTGCCGCGGATCTTCAAGCGCATCCGCCCCGGCTTCCGCTACGAGCGCTCGCTCGAGGTCATCACCAAGGCCCGCGAGGCGGGGCTCGTCACCAAGTCCAACCTGATCCTGGGCATGGGCGAGGAGCGCGAGGAGATCAGCCAGGCGCTGCAGGACCTGTACGACGCGGGCTGCGAGCTGATCACGATCACCCAGTACCTGCGCCCCTCCGCCCGGCACCACCCGGTGGAGCGCTGGGTCAAGCCGCAGGAGTTCGTGGAGCTGCAGGAGGAGGCGGAGGAGATCGGCTACGCCGGTGTCATGTCCGGCCCCCTCGTCCGCTCGTCGTACCGCGCGGGACGCCTGTACCAGCAGGCCATCGACCAGCGGGAGAGCACCGCGCAGGCGGTGTGACGCCGGACCGGCGATGGCCGGTGTGACCAACACGCTGTGTGAGTACGGGCACACCGGCCACCCTGCCCGTTTCGGAAAGCCGCAGGTCACGGGTGCGATAGAAGCCCCACTAAAGGCTTCATCGGTGTTTGACCGGCCGGTCACACACTGGTAACACCATTGGGTAACGATAAAACCACGCACCGCTCACGGCCGCGTGTTTCGTGATAATCCACCGCTCCCGAGGGGTACCCATGCCGGCTGCGCCCGTACGCCCGTCCGTGACCGACGCGCTGCTCGCCCTGGAGGGACTGCTGCTGCGCGGGGGCCAGCGCACGGCCCGGCGCAACGCCTGGACCGCGGTCCTGGAGGACCGCCGCCGCGCCAAGGACCGGACCGAGGCCCAGCACGTACTGGAGGCCGTGTCCACCGGGGCTTCCCAGGCCACGTAAACTTCGCCTTATGGCGCGGAAGGAAACATCCGAGAACCCCGGGCGACTGAAGCAGATCGCCCTGACCTACAAGATGACCAAACGGGTCGACTCGAAGGTCGGCCTCGTGGTTGCCGGCGTGGGGATCATCACCTTCGGTGTCCTCCTCGCCATCGGCTTCCTGGTCGGTCACCCTGTCTTCCTGGGCATCCTGGGCTTCGTCCTGGCCTTCCTCGCGATGGCGATCATTTTCGGCCGCCGCGCCGAGCGGGCGGCCTTCGGCCAGATGGAGGGCCAGCCGGGCGCGGCCGCCGCCGTTCTGGAGAACGTGGGCCGCGGCTGGTCGGTGACCCCGGCGGTGGCGATGAACCGCAACCAGGACGTCATCCACCGGGCCGTCGGCAAGGCGGGCATCGTGCTCGTCGGCGAGGGCAACCCGAACCGGCTCAAGGGCATGCTGGCCGCCGAGAAGAAGCGCATGGCCCGCATCGTGTCGGACGTCCCGGTCCACGATGTGATCGTCGGCTCCGGCGAGGGCCAGGTGGAGATCAAGAAGCTCCGCACCAAGCTGCTGAAGCTGCCGCGGGTGCTGCCCGGCGCGCAGGTGACGGTCGTCAACGAGCGGCTGCGGGCGCTGGGCGACCTCATGAGCAACATGCCGATCCCGAAGGGCCCGATGCCCAAGGGCATGCGCATGCCGAAGGGCCGCTGAGCCACCGGGCGCACCGGGCGCCCACGGACGCCGAGACACCACACCATGTGACAAAGGCGGCCCGGGACACGAGTCCCGGGCCGCCTTTCGTATGCAATACGGGCTCAGACCCGGATCTGCACCGCCCGGGAGAGCCGGTCGTGCAGCCCGCGGGTGTCGCGGTCGAAGACGACCGCGGGGATGACGAGCACCAGCAGCACGCTGCGCAGCACGGCCCGCGGCAGGCTGAGCCGCGCCCCGCCCTCGCCGACCACCCGCAGCCTGAGCAGCAGCTTCCCGGGGGTCGCGCCGACGGTGCCCACGGTCAGCAGGCTGAGCACGAGGAAGACCAGCAGCGCCCAGTTCCCGGCGGCCTGCGGATTGCGGTCGGCCAGCAGCGCGTACGAGACGAGCACGCACAGGGCCCAGTCGATGAAGATCGCCCCGAAGCGGCGCCCGAGCGGTGCGGTCGCGCCCGGTCCGCTCTCGGGCAGTCCCAGCCCCTGGCCTCGGTAGCCCAGGTCGACACCCATCTCCTCGGCGGCCGCGCGGGGGCCGGAAAGCCAGGATCCGATTGCTTGCCTCTTGTCCACCCCTCATACGTTACTGGGGCCGCCCGCATACGCCCGTAACGGCCCCTGACCCGGTTAACCTGGGTGAAACAAATGGGTCATGCCCGGGAAATCCCGCCTGCTTATCGTCGGCGACAGCGCGCCATGCACACGGACCGCGCGACCGAACAAATCCCCGTCCCCCCGCGGCCGGGCTAGGAGGAGTTGGATGTTCCAGAACGCCGACGACGCTCGGAAGTTCATCTCGGACGAGGACGTCAAGTTCGTCGACGTCCGGTTCTGTGACCTTCCCGGCGTCATGCAGCACTTCACCGTACCGGCGGAGGCGTTCGACCCGAACGAGGAGCTGGCCTTCGACGGCTCGTCGATCCGCGGCTTCCAGGCGATCCACGAGTCGGACATGGCGCTGCGTGCCGACCTGTCGACGTCGCGTGTCGATCCCTTCCGCCGCGACAAGACGCTCAACATCAACTTCTTTATCCACGACCCGATCACGGGCGAGCAGTACAGCCGCGACCCGCGCAACATCGCCAAGAAGGCCGAGGCCTACCTCGCCTCCACCGGCATCGCGGACACGGCGTACTTCGGTCCGGAGGCCGAGTTCTACGTCTTCGACAGCGTGCGCTTCGAGACCAAGGCGAACGAGGCCTTCTACCACATCGACTCCGAGGCGGGCGCCTGGAACACCGGCGCGCTGCAGGACAACCGTGGCTACAAGGTCCGCTACAAGGGCGGCTACTTCCCGACCCCGCCGGTCGACCACTTCGCCGACCTGCGCGCCGAGATCAGCCTCGAGCTGGACAAGGCCGGCCTCCAGGTCGAGCGCCAGCACCACGAGGTGGGCACCGCCGGCCAGGCCGAGATCAACTACAAGTTCAACACGCTGCTGGCCGCGGCCGACGACCTGATGCTGTTCAAGTACATCGTCAAGAACGTGGCGTGGAAGAACGGCAAGACCGCGACCTTCATGCCGAAGCCGATCTTCGGCGACAACGGCTCGGGCATGCACGTCCACCAGTCGCTGTGGCAGAACGGCTCCCCGCTCTTCTACGACGAGCAGGGCTACGCGGGCCTGTCGGACACCGCCCGCTACTACATCGGCGGCATCCTCAAGCACGCCCCGTCGCTGCTGGCCTTCACCAACCCGACGGTGAACTCCTACCACCGCCTGGTCCCGGGCTTCGAGGCGCCGGTCAACCTGGTGTACTCGCAGCGTAACCGCTCGGCCGCGATGCGTATCCCGATCACGGGCTCCAACCCGAAGGCCAAGCGCGTCGAGTTCCGCGCCCCGGACTCCTCCGGCAACCCGTACCTGGCCTTCTCCGCGCTCCTGCTCGCGGGCCTGGACGGCGTCAAGAACAAGATCGAGCCGGCCGAGCCGATCGACAAGGACCTGTACGAGCTGGCCCCCGAGGAGCACGCGGGCGTCCCCCAGGTCCCGACCTCCCTCCCGGCCGTCCTCGACGCGCTCGAGTCCGACCACGAGTTCCTCCTCCAGGGCGGTGTCTTCACCTCCGACCTGATCGAGACCTGGATCGACTACAAGCGCACCAACGAGATCGCGCCGCTGCAGCTGCGTCCGCACCCGCACGAGTTCGAGCTGTACTTCGACGTCTAAAGACCCCGCGGGTCCTCGACGAGTGACTGAGCCCCGCCACTGCCCCTCGGGCGGTGGCGGGGCTCAGTGCTGATGGACCCGGGCCGGGGTCAGGAGGCGGGGATCACCGTGTGGGTGTCGATACCGGAGGACGGCAGGAAGCTGGAGTCACCGGTGTAGATGGCGACCACGGGGTGGGTCCCGACGCCCAGGGTGGAGAGGGTCAGGGTCGCCACCCCGGCCGTCACGGGCTGGGCGAAGATGCCGCCGCCCGAGCCGCCGATGACGAAGGTCATCGTGCCGGTCGGGGCGCCGGCGCCGGGGGCGACCGGGGTGACCGTGGCCGTGAACGTCACCGGGGCACCGAGGGTCGACGGGTCCGGGGTGGAGGTCACCGAGGTCGTCGTCGCGGACTGGATGACCGCGACGACGGTGGTGCCGGTGGAGGAGAGGAAGTTGGTGTCGCCGCTGTAGGTGGCGACGACGGGGTGGACACCGGCGCTCAGCCCGGAGACGGTGACCGAGGTGGTGCCGCCCGACAGCGTTCCGGTCAGGATGGGGCCGCCGGTGACGGTGAAGGTGACGGTGCCGGTGGGGGTACCGGGGCCGAGCGGGAGCACGGTGGCGGTGAGTGTGACCGTCTGCCCGAACGTCGACGGGTTCGGCGTCGCCGTCACCAGGGTGAGGGTGGGGGTAGCCATGATGGGCCCTCCAAGTGAGGTGAGGTGGTGGGCCGTTGGTCGCCAGGGCGGCGCCTTCGTCGGGCGCGGCGGCGCATCGGATACCAGGGGGTGCACACTTACGGCGATCGACGCCGGGGCCTGCCCGCGTCACCGTCCCCCGGCAGATGTGGAACCCACCGGTCTGTAGCACCAGTAGGCACGCGGGTGGTGGCACAACGCCAGGTACGAGGGGGCGAATTGCCCTGAATGGCGCAGCGCTCAGCGGCTCGCGCCGTGTGCGCCGCGCGTACCGTCGAGCGCGGGCGCGGCGGCACGGAGGGAGTCCGTACCGCCGCGTCGGCGCGGTCATCGCGTGGTGAAGGCCCCGCCGTTGACGTGGATGGTCTGCCCGGTGATGTGCCGGGCGCCCGGGGAGGCGAGGAAGCCGACCGTGCGGGCGATGTCATCGACCGTTCCCGGCCGCTTGTTGTGGGTCTCCTCCACGAGCGCGCGGCGCCGGTCATCGGTCATCTGGCCGCGGAAGAAGTTGGTGGCCTCGATGTATCCCGCGGAGATGACGTTGCAGGTGACGCCCTTCGGGGCGAGTTCGGCGGAGAGCGAGGCGTTCCACGCGGCGAGCGCGGCCTTGGCCGCTCCGTACGAGCCGCCTTTGCGCTCGGCGCCGATCGAGCCGATGCTGATCACGGAGCTGTCGCCGGAGAGCCCATCCCGCACCGAGGCGGTGGTCAGCACCGCGGTGAGCAGGTTCTGCGTCAGGCTGGAGTGCCACTGGGCGCGCAGCTCCTCGAGGGGCGACGCCTCGCCGGATCCGGCGTCGGGGAGCCCTCCGGCGGCGTTGACCAGGACGTCCAGTTCTCCGACGCGGGCGGCGAGTTCGGCGGCCTGCCCGGGGTCGGCCGCGTCGCAGACGACGCCGTGGACGACGCCGTGGGCGCTCAGCTCCTCGGCGGTCCGGGCGACGGTGTCGGAGTGGCGTCCGGTGATGAAGACCTCCGCCTCCTCGGCGGCGAAGCTCGCGGCGACAGCGCGGCCGATGCCGCTGGTGCCTCCGGTGACGAGTACGGTGCGGGGCACGGTTCCTCCTGCTCGCTGCTATGTTGAGTCCTACGTTTAGATCTAAACATATCCTACGCGAGGACAGGGGATCACACCGTGGCCGACATGACCACCACCGCACCGGGGGAACCCGAGCCCGCCCATTCCGCCGCCGGGATCGCCGCGGCCTGGCGGCGGGAGCGGCCGGGCACCCCGACCTCGTCGATCGAGATCGCCACGCCCATCTGGCAGTTGGCCAAGCTCTTCGCCGACGACCGCAACCGGGTGCTGCGCGAGGCGGGGATCGACGCGGCCACCCTGGACCTGCTGTCCGTCATCCGCCGCTCCGGGCCGCCGTACACGCTCAGCACCCGGGAGATCGCGCGGCGGACGCTGGTCACCGCGGGGGCGATTTCCCAGCGCGTCGCCCGCGCCGAACGCGAAGGACTGGTCGAGCGGGCGCCGGGGACCACCGGCCGCCGGACCGTTCTGGTGCGGCTCACGGCCGAGGGGCACGCGCTCATCGAGCGGTCCGTGGATCAGGTACTCGGCCAGGAGGCCGCCCTCGTCGAGGGCCTGCCGGAAGACGAACGCGCCACGCTCACCGCGCTGCTGAACAAGCTGCTGGCCGACGTACGACGGCGCACCGCCGCGTACTGAGCCGTCGGCCGGCGTTCGCGACCGTCCCCGATCGTGTGCACCTCCGTCGTACGCCTGCGGCCGGTGGGGCTTTGCGGCAAGGTGTCCGGCACCGCCGTGCTGGACCACACCGTCAGGGGGACCCGTGGCAGCGTCGCAGACCGCCGACCAACCGGCCGATCAACCGGCCGATCAATCGGCAGCACAACCCGACAGAGCCGCTGAGGAGTTGCGGTTCAGGCCGCCCACGCCGGTGGCCCTGGAGACGATCACCACCCGGGCCATGGCCCGCCGCCTGCCGCAACTGGTGCGCCGCTCACTGGGGTTGGCCTGGCGGGTGGACCGCAAGGCGGTCGTGACGCTGCTGCTGTGCCAGGCGCTCGCGGGGTTCTTCGAGGCGTTCGGGCTGCTGGCGACCACCGGCACCATCACGGCGCTCATCTCCTCCGGGCACATCGGCGAGCGGCTGCGGGAGGCGCTGCCGTCGATCGCGGTGCTGGCCGGGGCGGCGGGGTTGCGGGCGCTGCTGGGGATCGCGGTGTCGAACGTCTCCAGCAGGCTGTCGCCGCGGATCTCGCGGGAGGCCGAGACCCAGATGCTGGACGCGGCGATCAACGCGGAGCTGGCGGCGTACGACAATCCCGGGTTCAACGACAAGTGGGACGCGGCGGACCGGGGCGCGGAGGTCGCGCAGGATCTGATCGTCGAGTCGCAGCAGCTGATGGCGTGTCTGTCCTCGCTGGTCGCGGCGGCCGGGGTGGTGACCGTGCTGCATCCGGCCCTGCTGCCGCTGTTGCTGCTGGCCGCGCTGCCGCAGGGGATCGCGGGGATGAAGGGCGCGCGGGTGCAATACGAGACGAGCCGGGCGATGAGCGCGGACCGGCGCACGCTCGGGCTGCTGCGCTGGTACATGGTGGACAAGGACATCGCCGATCAGCTGCGCTCGGGCACCATGGCGTCGTTCCTCCTGGAGCGGTACCGGGCGATCGGCGCGCGGGTGGACGCCGCGACGGACAAGGCGGTGCACCGGGGCGCCCGGTACGCGGTGGCGGGGGCGCTGGCCGGGGGTTTCGCGTCGGGGCTGGTGTGGGCGTCGCTGGCGCTGCTGCTGGGGTCCGGGCGGATGTCGGTGGCCTCGGCGGGGACGGCGGTATTCGCGCTGCGGACGGTGGGCTCGTCGTTGCAGGGGATGGTCGGGTACGGGACGCGGCTGTTCCGTACGGGGCTGTACCTGGACGACTGGGCGGAGTTCATCGAGGAGGCGGGCGGGCACCGGATGCGGCGCGGCAGCCGGGTGCCGGACGTACCGCGGGTGATCCGCGCCGAGGGGCTGACGTACGCCTACCCGGAGTCCGAGGCTCCGGCGCTGGCCGAGGTGAGCCTGGAGGTGCGGCGCGGCGAAGTGCTGGCGCTGGTCGGGGAGAACGGCTCCGGCAAGACCACCCTGAGCAAGCTGCTGACGGGGCTGTATCTGCCCAGCGGGGGCGCGGTGACCTGGGACGGTACGAGCACCGCAGAGCTGGACCCGCAGGCGATGTGGCGGCACACCGCGGTCGTGCCGCAGGACTACGCCCACTGGCCGCTGTCCGCGCGCGACAACATCACCCTCGGGCAGCCGCACGGCGGGGACGAGGCGGTCCGGTCGGCGGCGGTCCACTCCGGGGCGCATGAGGTGGTCGACGGGCTGCGCAGCGGGCTGGACACGCTGCTGGCCCGGCAGTGGTGGGGCGGGGTGGAGCTGTCCGGCGGGCAGTGGCAGCGGATCGCGCTGGCCCGCGCGTTCCACCGGCCCGCCGGGCTGCTGGTGATGGACGAGCCCACCAGCGCCCTGGACGCGCGCGCCGAGCACCGGATCTTCGCCGGGCTGCGGCGGATGGCGCGGGACCGCGCGGTCGTCCTGGTCACGCACCGGCTGGCGAACGTGGCGGTGGCCGACCGCATCGTGGTGCTGGACCGCGGGCGGGTGATCCAGCAGGGCACGTTCGAGGAGCTGACCCGATCGCCGGGCCTGTTCCGGGAGTTGTGGGAGCTGCAGAACGACCGCGGGGTGCCCGCCCCTCGCGGCGAAACGCCCTGAGCGCCGCCGCCTATGCCGCGCGGGCGCGGGAGGCGGCGATCTCGGCGTACGCCCGCTCGCGGCCCTCCCAGTGGGATCCCTCGACGGACTTGCCGGGTTCGAGGTCCTTGTAGACGTCGAAGAAGTGGGTGATCTCCATACGGTCGAACTCGGGCACGTCGTCGATGTCCTGGACGTCCACGTAGCGCGGGTCGTGGGCGGGCACGCACAGGATCTTCTCGTCCGGCCCCTTCTCGTCGCGCATGCAGTACATCCCTATGGCCCGGCAGAGGATCACACAGCCGGGGAAGGTGGGCTCGCCGACGGTGACCAGAGCGTCGAGCGGGTCACCGTCGCGACCGAGGGTGTGGTCGATGTAGCCATAGTCGGCCGGGTATTTGGTGGCGGTGAACAGCATCCGGTCCAGCCGGATCCGGCCGGCCTCATGGTCCATCTCGTACTTGTTGCGGGACCCCTCGGGGATCTCCACGACGACATCGAATTCGGCGGCGGACTCCATCGCGACCTCCGGTCACCGGTGGGCGTGCTTCCAGTGTGCGCCGTGCGCGCCGCTTACGCACCGCGTACGAGGGCGCCGATCTCGGCCTCGAAGAGCGCTGCCGGATCGAAGCCCATCCCGCTGAACTGGCCCTGCACTTCAAGGCTGATCACCCCATGCAACCGGGTCCAGGTGGCCAGGGCGCGGCTCTTCAGCTCGCCGTCCGGCTCCGGTCCCGGGGCCCAGGGGGGGACGCCCTCCAGCTGCCGCGCCAGCTCGGCTTCGAGGGGGGTCGGCTCGGCGGCGCGGTCCAGGGCGGCGCAGGCGTCGAGGATGGTGCGCATCAGGGTGCCCGCGCTCTCGGTGGTCTCGGGGGGCGCCTGGTAACCGGGCACCGGGGTGCCGTAGATGAGCAGATAGCGGTCGGGCTGCCGCTTCGCCCAGTCGCGCAGGGCGTGGGCGAGGGCGCGGAAGCGGTCGGCGGGGGCCGCGCCGTCGGCGGCTTCGGCGGCCGCGACGGCCACCGCGGCCAGTTCGCGGTAGGCGTCGGTGATCAGCTCGGTCAGCAGCTCGTCCCGGCCCGCGAAGTAGCGGTAGAGCGCGGGGCCGGTCATGCCCATCGCCTTCGCGATCGCGTTCACCGAGATGCCCGCCGTGCCCGACTCGGCGAGCTGGGTCAGGGCCACGGCCTTGGCCTCCTCCCGGGTCTGCTGCCGGTAGCGCTCTCGCCGTGCTGTGGCCATGGGCGCCCTTCCCTTCTCGTAGCGGACCTCGTACGGACCTCGTGCGGGCCGGAAAAACGGGGCTTGACACATCGAGGGTAACAGGTTCATTGTTTCGTTAGAAGTTCTCACAGTCGATAGAAGTCGCCCCGCCACCACGACGCGGTGCGGGCGCTGGGCGCCACCCCCGTCGACTACCGCGACCCGGATCTGGCCGCGCGGGTGCGCGCGCTGGCGCCCGGCGGGGTGGACGCGGTGTTCGACCACGTCGGGGGCGAGGGCATCGTGGAGTCGTTCCGGCTGCTGGCCCGTGGCGGCACGCTCGTCTCGTACGGCACGGCGGCCACCCGGGACGTGCCGGGTTCGTCCCGGGCGCCGGTCCTGAAGCTGCTCGCCCGGCTCGCGGTGTGGAATCTGCTGCCCAACGGCCTGAAGGCCCACTTCTACAACCTGTGGGCGGGCAGGCGGCGGCGCGCCGCCCACCAGGCGCGGACGCGCGAGGATCTGGGCCAGGTGTTCGCGTTGCTGGCGAGCGGTGAGTTCACCGCCCAGGTGGCCGCGCGCGTCCCGCTCGCCGAGGCCGCGCGGGCGATGCGGCTGGCGGAGTCCGGCACGGTCACCGGCAAGGTCGTCCTCGTGACCGGCGAGACCTCATGAGTACCGGGCTCCGGGCCCTCCTCGCCGTGATAATTTTCGTATACGAGTGGTATGCGAGGAGGCATGGGCCCAGTGCAGTCCGGACGAGAAAAGGCGTACGCGTTCCTCAAGGAGACCGTGCTGACCGATCCCGACATGCAGGGCAGGTTCCTCACCGAGCAGGAGATCGCCGACCGGATCGGCATCTCCCGGACCCCCATCCGCGAGGCCCTGCTGCTGCTCGCGGCCGAGGATCTGGTGCAGTTGGTGCCCAAGCGGGGGGCGCACATCGCGCCGCTGTCCGGCCGGGAGATCACCGAGCTGATGGAGTTGCGCGGGATCGTCGAGCGCCATGCCGCGGAGACGGCCATCGAGCAGCGGAAGGTGCCGGTCGAGAAGCTGACGGAGCTGCTGGAGCGGCAGCGCGGGCTCAGCGGGCCCGAGCACGCCAAGGAGTTCATCGCCGTGGACCATCTCTTCCACGCGACCATGGTCGCCGCGGTGGGCAACGAACTCCTCAACCGGCACTACGACGGGCTGCGCAGCCGCCAGATCCGGGCCGGGGTGGTGGCGTTGTACAACCGGATCGGCCGCCAGGAGGCGGTGCTCGCCGAGCACCAGGCGATCCTGGACGCGGTGGCCTCCGGAGACCCGGAGGCGGCGCGCACCGCGATCAGCGGGCATCTGGAGTCGACGCTCAAGGTGCTGCTCGCGGGGTGAGCGGCTCCCCGGGACCGCACCGGTCCCGGGACGCCACATCAGGCTCCGGCCGGAGCCTCCGGACCGGCCGCCGAATCGGCCGCCGAATCGGCCGCCAAGTCGGCCTCCGGATAAGTGATCACCAGCATCGTCACCCCGTCGTCGGAGATCCACGGGCCGTGGGGCATGCCCGGCGGGCGGCACGCGTAGTCCCCCTGCGAAAAGGTCCGCCCCAGCGTCAGGTCGCGCATGCCGCCCTCGATCAGATAGACCTCCTCCCAGAAGTCATGACGGACGACTCCGGACCCCGAGGTGTCCGTGCCCGGCTCCCACCGGACGAGCGCCGTGCGGCGCGCACCGCTCCCGTCCGCGGCGAGGGTCTGCTCCCGGACCCCCGGGGCCGCCCCCTCGGGCACCTGCCAGGCGCCCGAGGGACGGTGGAATTCCAGCTCGGGCTTGGCGCGCCCGCTCATGCGCGAGTTCCCAGCTTGCGGTTGGCCAGGACGGACACCGTGCGTCGCACCGCGGCGACCTCCTCGGTGGCCACGTCCGCCACCAGCAGGCCGGGCGCCGCCTCCAGCCGCTCGCGCACCGTGCCGTCGGGGCCGACCAGGGTGCTGTACCCGATACCGGTGGGGGCGCTGGTCGAGGGGGCTTCGGCACCGCTCGCCGCCGGGTCGGCCTGCCCCACGGCGGCCAGCCACACGGTGGCGTCCAGCGCCCGCGCCCGGGTCAGCAGCTCCCACTGCTCACGCTTGCCGGGGCCCGCGCCCCAGGAGGCCGGAAGCAGCGACAGCACCGCGCCCGCGTCGGCGTGCGCCCGGAACAGCTCCGGGAAGCGCACGTCGTAGCAGGTGGCGAGGCCGATCCGGACACCGTCCAGCTCGAAGGTCACCACCTCCGAGCCGGGGGCCACGGTCTTGGACTCCGCGAAGCCGAAGGCGTCATACAGATGGATCTTGTCGTAGGAGGCCTCGACACCGGAGCCGGTGACCAGCAGGGTGTTGGTGACCCGCCCGTCCGGGGCCGGGGTGAACATGCCCGCCACGACCACCAGCCCGGCGTCCCGCGCGATCCGCCGGACCTCGGTGACCCAGGGGCCGTCCAGCGGTTCGGCGATCGGTCCCAGCCGGGTGCCGAAGCACGCCATGGCGGCTTCCGGGAAGACCACGATCCGGGCGCCGTCCGCCGCCGCGCGCAGGGCCTGCTCGCGCAGGGTGACGAGGTTCGCCTTCGGGTCCGGGCCGGTGGTGATCTGGCTCAGTGCGATGCGCATGGGGTGTGTACTGCCTTCCCTGGTTGGCGCGGTGGGTGACCTGGCGATGATGCCCCGGGCGGGGCGGGACCACCCGTTCCGGGGGTGGTGCGTCAGCCGATCGCGGCGGACGAGTGGGGCGATGCGGCCACGCCGTCCGGCTCCTCGTCCTCGGCGGGCGCCGCGTCCCGGCCCAGCCACAGCCCGGCGACCGTGGCCACCGCCGTGAGCGCGATGTAGAGCGCCAGCGGCAGCCAGGCGCGATACGTCCCCAGCAGCGTCGTGAACAGCAGCGGCGCGACCGCCCCGCCGACGACTCCGGCGAGGGTGTACGCGAGAGAGGAGCCCGTGTAGCGCAGCCGCGGCGAGAACTGCTCGGCGATGAAGGCCGCCTGCGGCCCGTACATCAGCGAATGGATCACCAGCGCCACGATCACGCCCAGCGTGAGCAGCGCCCAGCTCCCGCCCGCGACCAGCGGGAAGAAGACGAAGGGCCAGACGCCCGCGGCGACGGCGGAGACACCGTACAGCCACCGCCGGTTGACGCGGTCCGACAGTGCCCCGGCCAGCGGGATCAGGAAGATCTGGAGGGAGGAGCCGATGAGGACGGCGGTCAGCGCGGAGCCGCGCGACATGCCCAGCTCCCCGGTGGCGTAGGTGAGCACGAAGACGGTGAACATCGCGTACAGCACATCGGGGGCGATGCGGCAGAGGATCGCGGCGGTCAGCGCCCGGGGCTGGGAGGTGAACACCTCGCGCACCGGCGCCTCGGAGCGGTCCTGCGCGGCCTCCATGGCCCGGAAGACCGGGGTCTCCTCCAGCTTGGCGCGGACCCACAGCCCGAACACCACCAGCACACCGGAGAGGAGGAACGCCACCCGCCAGCCCCAGGACAGGAACTGGTCCTCCGTCAGCGTGGCGCCCAGCCCCGCGAGCACACCGTTGGCGAGCAGATTGCCCGCCGGCGGACCGACCTGCGCGGCCGAGGCGTAGAAGCCGCGCCGCCGTGGATCGCCGTACTCGCTGGACAGCAGCACCGCGCCGCCCCACTCGCCGCCCACGCCGACGCCCTGGGCGAAGCGCAGCAGCACCAGGGCGGCGGGGGCCGCGACGCCGACCGTGGCGTAGGTGGGCAGCAGCCCGATCAGCAGAGTCGCGGCGCCGATGAGCACCAGCGTCGCGATGAGCACCTTCTTGCGGCCGATCACGTCTCCGAGCCGGCCGAAGACGAACCCGCCCAGCGGGCGGGAGACATAGCCGACGGCGTAGGTGGAGAACGCCAGGAGGGTGCCGGTGAACGGGTCCTTGGAGGGGAAGAAGAGGTCGCCGAAGACCAGCGCCGCGGCGGCGGAGTAGACGGCGAAGTCGTACCACTCCAGCGCGGTTCCGGTCAGGCTGGCGACGAAGGCGCGGCGGACCGCGGATCCGTCCGCCCGCGGCTCTGGTGCGCTCGTGGAGGTGCGCTGCATGGTCCGTCCTCTGGGTGGTGCGGGGGTGGGTGCGTGATCGGTGGATGGGTGGCGATGGATCCGTGCGGGGTGGTTGCGCGATGCACGGCTTCCGGCATACTTGTTGTATACCAAGCGTATGCGCAACCCCCTTGAGGGAAGTTCCTCGCGATCTGGAGATCCCGCCCCATGACGACGCAGCCCCCGCAGTCCCCCCGCCCCGCCCTGACCTTCGCACTCCCCGACGGCTCCACCCGGCAGGTGGAGGTCGTCCAGGTGCTCAACGCGGGCTACGCCGGGCGCAGCCAGGAGGATGTGGCCGCCCATGTGGCCGAACTCGCCGAGCTGGGCGTCCCCGCCCCCAGCGTGACGCCCGCTCTCTACCCCGTCGCGCCCTACCTCGCCCAGCAGACCGGCCGGGTCAGCGTCCAGCACGGCCGCACCTCGGGCGAGGCGGAGTGGGCGCTGATCGTGGCCGAGGACGGGGAGCTGCTGCTCACCGCCGCCTGCGACCACACCGACCGGGAGCTCGAGGTCCACGGCGTGGCCTGGAGCAAGAACGCGGGCCCCGATGTGCTCGCCGCCCGCGCCTGGCGCCTGGCGGACGTCTCCGCGCGGCTGGACGAGCTGACCCTGCGGGCCTGGGTCACCCATGACGGCGAGGAGACCGAGCTGCAGAGCGGCACCCTGGCCGAGCTGCTCCCGCCCGCCTACTGGGTCGAGGTGCTGCGCGAGCGCGGCGGTCTGGTGCCGGGCACGGTGCTGATCTCCGGGACGATCCCGATGACGGAGGGTGTCGACCAATTCGCCGACCGCTGGCGGGTGGAGCTGGGCGATCCGGCCACCGGCGACATCATCGAATGCTCCTACGACGTGGTCCCGATGCCGGAGCCGATCGGCTGACGCCCCACACCTCAAGGCCGCCGGCCGCACCCCCCGCGAAGGGGAGTGCGGCCGGCGACCCTGTCCGTCGTGACGCGTGGCGTCCGATTCCGTGTCGTTCAGTTCTCGGTCAGGTCTCCCGTCCCTTCCGCATCACCACGCCTGCGGCGATCAGGCCGAACAGACAGGTGAGGGCGCCGACGAGCACGTTGTTCCAGATCATTCCGGCGTCCGGCCCCCTGGCAACGACCCAGGGGGAAATGATCATCCATACACCGATCGCGGACATGGCCCAGCAGAGGCTGTACATCCTCCTCGGCGCCGATGTGAGGCCGATGCCCAGCAGGGCGATGGCCAGGCCGAGGATGAGGTTGTTGACCATGAGGTTGGGGCTGGTGCTCGAGAAGTGCACCACCCAGGGGGAGATGGCGAAGTACAGACCGGTGAGCAGCACCGGCCCGTCGAGGAACACAACGTCCCGCGCATCCATCATGCGAGCGAAGCGCTCACGCATCTCGGACACGTCGGGGTGGCCCTTGAGATCACCTCGGGTACGTGAGACGTCGGCCATACGACTCGCCTCCTTCGTTCCATGCAAGTCTGACCGCGCAGTGCGGCAATATCACCGCACCACCATTGTGCGCCTCGCCTTGCTTTATAGGTAGATGTCTGTTTGAGGACGCTGTCCACCGGTCCGCCACGAATCCGCAGGGGCGGACAAGGCCGCCGGCTCGATGTGCCCCGGCCCGTTCTTCTGCTTCAATAGGGGCATGGTCAGCCTCATCAACGCCGCGACGGGTCGTCTCGACCTCGAGCCGTTCTGGCCGTCCCGGCAGGCGCACCACTTCGACCGCGAGTGTTGCCGCGCATCCGTTGCGCGGGCCCGCTCGCTCGGCTGCTGACGCCGCCCACCCGGCCGCTCAGCCTGCCGTCCGGCTCCGGGGCATCGTTCTCCCCGGCCCGGTTCCCCGGCCCAGTCCGCGCGCATGACGTCCACCGACGCCCCTCGAGCGCGAAAGAGCCGTCTCCCATGACGAACATGACGAACGTCCGTACCCTCTCCGCCTCCCCGGCCACCGCCCCCGCGGCCACCGTCACGGCCACCGCCGTGCCAGGGCGGGCCCCGCTCACCGCCCGCCAGCGGCTACGAGCCGTCGCCCGGGACGAGGTGCCCCCGGTCGACGACTTGCTGCACCCCGGCGCCACCTGGCTGCCCGCTCCCCCGCACACCGTCCCCGCCCTCCCCGGGCAGCCGCCGATGATCGGCTATCTGGTGCTGGTCCCGGCCGACCGGCGGGAACCCCAGACCCCCGCGGACACCACGCCCGCCGCCCCCGCCCCGCTCACCCTCGACGACGGGCCGGTGAGCATCGACCCCGAGCAGCGGACCGTGCGGGTCGCGGGGCGTCCGCTCGACCTCACCTATCTGGAGTTCGAGCTGCTGGCCCATCTCGTCGCCCATCCGCACCGCGTGCACACCCGCGATCAGCTGGTGACGACGGTGTGGGGGTACGGACACGTCGGCGACGGCCGGACCGTGGACGTCCATGTGGCCCGGCTCCGCCGCAAGTTGGGCGCGGAGCACCGGGCCTCGATCGTGACGGTGCGGCGCGTGGGCTACAAGTACGTCCCGACCGCGTAGCACGCGGCGAAGAGCGCCGTACGGGCCAGTGCTCGGCCCGTACGGCGCTCCCCGCGATCGGCGGTCAGCGTTCGGCGCCCACCAGCGGGCGGGACTCCTCGGCGGCCGGAGTGTCGCCGTGGCTGACGTTCGGCAGCCACCGCAGCGCGCGCGGCAGGTACCAGGTGCGCTCGCCGAGCAGCGCCATCAGCGAGGGCAGCAGCAACATCCGTACGAGGGTGGCGTCCACCAGCACCGCGACCGCGAGCCCGACGCCCATCTGCTGCATGTCCTGCATTCGCAGCAGCGCCAGGACCGCGAACACCGCGACCATGATGGTGGCCGCCCCGGTGACCGAGCCCGCCGTCGTGCGGATGCCCTCGCGGATCGCGTCCCGCGTGGTCAGGCCCCGCTCGTGCGCCTCACGGATCCGCGAGACCACGAAGACGTGGTAGTCCATCGACAGCCCGAAGAGGATGACGAGGACGAACAGCGGCATCCACGACTCGATCGCCCCGGCCGGTTCCATGCCCATCAGTTCCGCGCCCCAGCCGTGCTGGAAGACGGCGGTCATGGTGCCGTACGCGGCGCCCACCGACAGCAGGTTGAGCAGGATCGACACGATCGCGATCGGCAGCGAGCGGAAGCACACCAGCATGAGCAGGAAGGTGACCGCGGCGATGAAGAGGAAGACCGGTGCGATGTCGCTCTTCAGCTGGTCGGTGAAGTCGATGTTCGAGGCGAGTTCACCGCCCACGTACGCCTTGTCGGAGACCGGGCCGAGGACGTCCGGCACCAGGTCCTCGCGCAGGGTCTTCAGCGCCCGCCGCGACTCCGCGTTCTCGCCGTTGCCCGCGAGCGGCACCTCGATACGGGCCACGCCCTGCCGGGGGTGCAGATCGACCTCGACGGCCTTGCCGAACCGGCCGGAGTCGGCCAGCTGCTTCTTGAAGTCGGTGACGGCCGCGCCGAAGCGGGGCGAGGAGATGTCGTCGGCCCGCAGCACGACCCGGGCCGGGGCCGGGCCGCCCGGGAACGCGCCGGTGATCTCCTTGTACGCCACCGTCAGCGGGGCGTCCGAGCCGAACTGCTTCTCCATGCCGAGCTGTTCGGTCTTCATCCCGAGCGCGGGGGCGCACAGCACCAGCAGCAGGGCGGCCGAGATGGCGGCGAACAGCTTCGGCCGGGCCAGCACCGGCTTCATGAGGGTGCCGGAGATCCCGCCGCTCGCCTGGACGCCCTGCTTCCGGCGGCGATTGAGCAGCGGCACCCGTCCCTTGTCGACCCGGTCGCCGAGCCAGGACAGCGTGGCGGGCAGGACCGTCACCGACCCCAGCATCGCCATCAGGACGACCAGCAGGGTGGCGACCGCGAAGCCCTGGAAGAGCATCAGCCCGGACAGGAACATGCCCGACATCGCCAGCATGACCGTGATCCCCGAGACCAGTACCGCCCGGCCGCTGGTCTCCGCGGCGATGCGCAGCGCGGTCTGCGGGTCCCGGCCCGCGGCCCGCTCGTCCCGCTCGCGCCGCAGGTAGAACAGGCAGTAGTCGACGCCGACGGCCAGCCCGACCAGGAACATCACGGAGTTGGTGGAGTCGTACAGCGGCAGCTTGTGGCTGACCAGGGCCAGCAGTCCGAAGGTGCCGATGCAGGCGGTCACCCCGAGCAGCACCGGCAGCAGGGCCGCGACCAGCGCCCCGAAGACCACCAGCAGGATGCCCAGCGCCAGCGGCACGGCCGTGAACTCGGCCTTCTTGAAGTCGTCCTTCAGCATCCCGTCCAGCTCGTGCTGGGCGGTGGCGTCGCCGAACTCATGGACGGTGATCCCCTGGTGCGCGGACCCGGTCGCCGCCACCGCGTCCAGGACGGGCTTCACCCGCTCCCCAGCGGTGTCCGGATCGCCCTTCATCTGGAAGGTGACCAGCCCCTCACGGCCACTGGCCGAGCGCAGCGGCGGCTGGACGCGCGCGGTCTCGCCGGTCTTCTCCAGCCGGCCGGCGAGGTCGCCGGCCGCGGCCCGCCAGCCGTCCGGGTCCGCGCTGCGCAGCATCACCATCTCGCCGGCCGGGGTGGTGAGCCCGGCGTCCTCGAGGATCTTCTGGGCGCGTGCGGAGTCGCCCGCGCCGTTCTCGGAATTGGTCATCTGCCGGGATCCGGACATGCCGCCGACGACTGCGACGACGACCACGAACAGCAGCCATCCGATGATCGCGGACTTGCGGTGACGGGTGCTCCACCCGCCGAGCCGCACGGCCAGGCCTCGCCTCGTTGTGCTCATGGCGTCTCTCCCACTGGGGATGCGTACTGGATACGGACCGGATCGGTCATGTCATCGACGCTAGAAAAAGGCGCGCTCCCGCCCCAGCCGGTCAACACCCGAATCCCCGAGGCATAGGGCGAGGCCCGGGGGTGGTGTTAGGTGTACCCCCCGAACGGGGCGCGGCCCCCGTGACCGATCATGCGGCGTCCAGCAGACTTGAGCCATCGAAGAAGCAGGAAGCCGCACAGCTGAAGAACCCTGGAGGGCGTGCGATGAAGGTCCGCGACAGACTGTTGGCCTGTTTACGGGGGCTCGCCCTGACGTTCGTCACGATCGCGGGATCGATCATCCTGTTCGTGCTGACGGTGCTGTCCCTCGTCTTCATGCTGCTGGGCGTGGGTGTCCTCACCACCCCGGCGATGATCGACCTGGTGCGCAAGCACGCCAATCAGCGGCGGCTGCTGGCCGCCCAGTGGTCCGGGGTCCAGATCCGGCTGCCCTACCGGCCGCTGCCCGCCGACCGGCGTTCCGGTCTGACCGGGCAGGTGGAGCTGTGCACCCATCTGCTGAAGGACCCGGCGACCTGGCGGGACCTGCTGTGGCTGCTGGTCGACATGACGGCGGGCTGCGTCATCGCCATGCTCGCCTGCGTCTTCCTGCCGTACGGGGTCGAGGGGTGGGTGCTGGCCGCCGGGGTCTGGGAGCCGATCGTCGACGCGGGCGGCACGTACTGGTACGCGTTCGTCCCCGTGAAGTCGCAGACGACCGCCAACCTCGCCGCCCTGACCGGCGTGGGCTTCGCCCTCCTCGGGCTGTTCGCCTCGCCCGTGCTGCTGCGCGCCCACTTCCTGCTGGCCCGCGCCTTCCTCGCGCCCACCCCGCAGATGGCCCTCGCCGAGCGCGTCGAGCGGCTCACCGAGACCCGGCACGACGCCGTGGACACCTCGGCCGCCGAGCTGCGCCGCATCGAGCGCGATCTGCACGACGGCGCGCAGGCCCGGCTCGTGGCCATGGGCATGAGCCTGGGCACCATCGAGGCGCTGATCGAGAAGGACCCGGCCAAGGCCAGGGAACTCCTCGCCGCGGCCCGCACCAACTCCGCCGAGGCCCTGGCCGAGCTGCGCGACCTGGTCCGCGGCATCCACCCGCCGGTGCTGGCCGAACGCGGCCTGGGCGACGCGGTGCGCGCCCTCGCCCTGCGGATGACCATCCCGGTGGAGACCGAGGTGGAGCTGTCGGGCCGGTTCGAGGAGCCGGTCGAGGCGGCCGCGTACTTCGCCATCAGCGAGATCCTCACCAACGCGGCCAAGCACTCCGGCGCCGAGCGCATGTGGCTCGACATCCACCACGAGGCCGGAATGCTGCGCATCGCGGTCACCGACAACGGCAACGGCGGCGCCCGCATCGCGCCGGCCGGCGGCCTCAGCGGCGTCGAACGGCGGCTGGGCACCTTCGACGGCGTCCTCGCCGTCAGCAGCCCGCCCGGCGGGCCCACCATGGTGACGATGGAGATCCCCTGCGCCCCGACCGCCCCGCGACCGGCGGTCTGACCCCCGGCGGGAGCGCCGCGGCGGTACATTCGACGCATTCGGCCCGGAGTTCCGTTCCGGGCCCGATGACGTCATGGAGCCCGCCGTGCGCGTAGTCGTTGCCGAGGATCTGTTCCTGCTCAGGGACGGGCTGGTGCGGATGCTGGAGGCCTACGATTTCGAGATCGCCGCCGCCGTCGAGAGCGGGCCGGAGCTGACCCGGGCGCTGGCGGAACTGAAGCCGGACGTGGCCGTGGTGGACGTACGGCTGCCGCCGTCGTTCACCGACGAGGGCCTGCAGTGCGCGCTGGCGGCGCGGCGGGACCGGCCGGGGCTGCCCGTGCTGGTGCTGTCGCAGCACGTGGAGCAGCTGTACGCGCGGGAGCTGCTGGCCGACGGGAGCGGCGGCATCGGCTATCTGCTGAAAGACCGGGTCTTCGACGCGGACCAGTTCATCGACGCGGTGCGGCGGGTCGCCGAGGGCGGTACGGCGATGGACCCGCAGGTGATCTCGCAGCTGCTGACCCGGCGCTCGCAGGACCGGCCGATGGGGCATCTGACGCCCCGGGAGCGCGAGGTGATGGAGCTGATGGCGCAGGGCCGGTCGAACGCGGCGATCGCGGCGCAGCTGGTGGTGACCGAGCGGGCCATCGCCAAGCACACCTCGAACATCTTCGGGAAGCTCGGCCTGCCGCAGTCCGACGACGACAACCGCCGGGTGCTGGCCGTGCTGGCGTACCTGGACCGGGGGCGTGCGGAGGCGAGCGGCGGCTGACGGGCGCTTCCCCCGGCGCGCGCGCCCCATTGCTCCCGCCCCGCATCGCTGGTTAAGTGCCTCGCGCACCACAACCGTTGGCCGTTGTCCGTTGGGGGGCGCATGAGCGACCTGAGCAGACGCACGCTGATCGGAACCGCCGGAGCACTCGGGGCCGGGGCCGCGTGGGGGGCTCACTCCCCCGCGCTGGCCGACACCCCGCGGCCACCACAGGACAGCGCACAGGACACCGCCGTGACCGCCTTCGACACCGCGCCCGCGCACGCCGCGCTGCGGCGCCTGCTGCCCGAGCACGCCGGGCAGTTCCGGCTGGTGGCCCTTCCCCAGGGGCCCAAGGAACGGTTCGAGGTCACGGGCAAGGCGGGGCGGATCACCGTGGCCGGGACGAGCCCCGCGGTGCTGCTCACCGGCGTCCACTGGTACCTCAAGTACACCTGCCACGCCCAGATCACCTGGGCGGGCGATCAGCTGGACCTGCCGAAGCAGCTGCCCGCGCCGCGCGGCACCGTCCAGCGGTCGACCGCGCTGCCGCACCGCTTCGCGTTCAACGACACCCACGACGGCTACACCGCCCCGTTCGCCGACTGGGACCGCTGGGAACACCTGATCGACATCGCGGCCCTGCACGGCTGCAACGAGTTGCTGGTCACCGCGGGTCAGGAGGCCGTCTACCACCGGCTGCTCCAGGACTACGGCTACACGGACGCGGAGGTGCGCGCCTGGCTGCCGACCCCCGCCCACCAGCCGTGGTTCCTGATGCAGAACATGAGCGCGTACGGCGGCCCGGTGTCCACGGCGCTGATGGAGAAGCGGACCGATCTGGGGCGGCGCATCGCCGACCGGATGCGGGAGCTGGGCATGCGGCCCGTCTTCCCCGGCTACTTCGGCACCGTCCCCGACGGCTTCGCCGACCGCAACCCGGGGGCGCGCACCGTCCCGCAGGGCGACTGGAACGGGCTCCGGCGGCCCGACTGGCTCGACCCGCGCACCGACGCCTTCCACGAGGTGGCCGCGGCGTTCTACCGCCACCAGCAGGACCTGTTCGGCGAGTGCGACCTGTTCAAGATGGACCTGCTGCATGAAGGCGGCAATGCCGGTGACGTTTCGGTGCCGGACGCCGCGCGCGCCGTGGAGAAGGCGCTGCAGACCGCCCGCCCCGGCGCCATCTGGGTGATCCTGGGCTGGCAGGCCAACCCCCGGCGCGACCTGCTGGACGCGGTGAACCACGATCACATGCTGGTCGTGGACGGCCTGTCCGATCTGGACACGATCACCGACCGGGAGAAGGACTGGGGTTCGGTGCCGTACGCGTTCGGCACGATCCCCAACTTCGGCGGCCGTACGACGATCGGCGCCAAGACCCACATCTGGGCCCAGCGGTTCACCGTCTGGCGGGACAAGCCGGGCAGCAAGCTGGCCGGCACGGCCTACATGCCGGAGGCGGTCGAACGCGATCCGGCGGCGTTCGAGCTGTTCAGCGAGTTGGCGTGGCGGGATCAGGCGGTGGACCGGGACGAGTGGTTCCGTACCTACGCCGATGTCCGCTACGGCGCTCCGGACGGGAAGGCGCGGGAGGCGTTCGCGGCGCTGCGCGACACCGCGTACGAGATCAGCAGCAAGGACGGCCGCCCCCATGACTCCGTCTTCGCCTCCCGGCCCTCGGTCGCCGCGCGCTCGGGCACGTACTACGCCACCCATGTGCCCGCCTTCGACATCGCCCGCTTCGACGCGGCCCTGGCGGCGCTGCTGGGGGTAGGGGCCGGGCTGCGCGACAGCGACGCGTACCGCTACGACCTGGCCGACACGGCGCGGCAGGCGCTCGCCAACCGCTCCTGGCAGCTCGCCCCTCAGCTCTCGGACGCGTGGGCCCGCAAGGACCTGGACACCTTCCGGGCGCTGTCCCGGCTGTGGCTCAAGCTGATGCGGCTGAGCGACGACATCACCGGCACCCACCGGCGTCTCCTCCTCGGCCCCTGGCTGGAGGACGCCAAGCGGATGGCCTCGGGCGAGGAGGAGTCCGTCCAGCTGGAGTTCGCCGCGCGCGCCCTCATCACCACCTGGGCGGACCGGGGCGCCGCGGACACCGGCAAGCTGGCCAACTACGCCAACCGCGACTGGCACGGCCTCATCGGCGACTTCCACCTGCCCCAGTGGCAGTCCTACCTGGACGAGCTGGAGGACGCGCTCGCCGAAGGCCGCGCGCCGCGCGCCTTCGACTGGTACGCGCTCGAGGAGCCGTGGACGCGGGAGCGCAAGAGCTATCCGGTCCGGCCGGTCGCGGACGCGTGGCGGACGGCGCGCCGGGTGTACGAGGCGCTGGCCAAGGCCCCGTACCAGGGGACGCTGACCGTCGCCACGGAGCCGGGGACGCTGCCGCCCGGCGGCTCCGGGGTCATCACCGCGACCCTGCGCAACGTCAACGGGCTGCGGGCCACCGGACGCGTCGACTTCGACCTGTCCGTGACCGGCCTGGACCCGGCGCCGCAGGGCCCCACCTCCCTGCCGTCGGTGCCGGCGGCGGGCAGCGGCGCGGTCCACTGGCGGGCCACCGCGCCCGACGACCCGCCGGCCGATCCGCTGAAGCCGTATCCGTACGAACTGGCCGTACGGTACGGGCCGCGCGGCGAGGAGCCGGTGCGGGCGGTGCGCACCGGCACCCTGTGGGTGGCGGCCCCGCTGGCCGACGGCTGGAAGACGGTCACCAACAACGGCGCGGTGTTCGGGCAGCTGGGCGAGCGCTTCGCGATCGACGGGGCGGGCCAGGACCTGTGGAAGGCCACCGCCGAGTTCGGCGCGGCCTACCGGGAGGGCGCGCTGCGGGCGGGGGTGGCGGTGACGGTGAAGGTGGACGCGCAGGCCGTCACCGGGCCCTGGGCCCGCGCCGGGATCATCGTCCGCGACGCGCTGGCGACGGCGGGCTCCCCGGGGTTCCTGAACCTGTCGGTCACGCCCGCCAACGGGGTCGTCCTGTCGTACGACTCCACTGGCGACGGCACGCTCGACACCTACCAGCGGGTCACCGGCGTGAAGGCTCCGGTGCTGCTGCGGCTGACGCGCGCCTCCGCCACCTCGTACACCGGCGAGCTGTCGACCGACGACGGCGCGCACTGGCGCAAGGTGGCGACGGTGACCGTGCCCGGCGCGGCGGCCGCGCAGGACGCCGGGCTGTTCATGAGCGCGGCCCACGGCGGCAGCGGGGCGCGCGGCACGGTCGAGTTCAGCGGCTGGCGCGTGAGCTGACGCGTCACGCTTCCCCGTCAAGGCTCCGCCCCCGCTCGCCGTGGGCGGAGCCGCCCGCTCGGTGACCTACTGCTACCGCCGCTCGTTTACCCCACGTGGAGCAGCAGCAGGCGACAGCCAACCCCCTCGACGACACCGCCGACCTTGACGACACCGCCGAGGCCGCGGGCCCGATCGACGTCGAGCAGGCCGAGGCCGCCATCGTCGAGCACTATCCGCGGCTGGTGCGGCTCGCGTATCTCATCCTGCCGCCCGGAATGGGCCGCACCCGGCGCGTGCTGGCCGCGCACGCGCTGGCGCAGCGGGCACTGCCGCGCAACCAGAGCAGGCCCGAGGCCCAGGAGGTCGAACTGCCGTGGCAGCGCGGCACGAAGGGCGCGGCGGGCGACGCGGGATACGCCTATGTGCGGCTGCGCGTGCTGCGCTCCGCGCTGCGGGCCGCGCGGCCGCGGCGCCCGTGGGCGCTGGCCGCGCCGCTGCCCCTGGTGTGGGGGCTGCGGCTGTTCCCCCGCTCCGGCGGGGCCGATGAACTCGCCCTGGACAAGGCGCTGTCCGAGCTGTCGGGCCCCGGCCGGGCCGCGTACGTCCTGCGCGGGCTGGAGCGGCTGGAGGACCGCGAGGTGCGGGCGCTGCTGCAGGCCGCGGGCGTCGAGGACGTGCGGGACGCGCTCGACGAGGCGGACGAGGTGCCGGAGCCGGCGGGCAGCCGGGACGACGGTTCGCTGCTGGAGTCGGCCGAGTTCGACCCCTGTTCGCTGCAGGCGCGGCCCACCGATCTGATGCGCCGCCGCCAGCATCTGCGGGCGCTGCTGGTGACCGTGGTGGCGCTGGTGGTGTGCGGGTCGCTGCTGGGGATGCCGGGCGAGGGCTGGGGGCGGAGCGGCGCGGCGGCGCCGAGTTACGCCCGTAACCCATCCTCCGAACGGGCGCTGGACCCCGACCGGTTGACGCGCGCCGAGCCCGCCGCGTGGCGCACCGCGACCCGCGCGGACTTCTCGTCCTGGCCCGCCCGCGGCGACCGGCTCGGCGACACCGCGCTGCTGCGCCGCGCGCTGGCGGTCTGGGCGCGGCCGGGCCGTTCGGTGCGGGTGTCGGCGACGGCGGGCACCCAGTCGGGGCCGCCGTCCGGGCCGCCGCAGCTGCTGTACGCGGGCGTGGTGGACCAGGCGGCGGTGGTGCTGCTGTACGACGGGCTGCGGATCGCCCGGTACGCGGAGGGGCGCGGCAGCGACAGCGGTGCGGTGGCGCTGGACCTCGCCCGCCTCGACGCGGCGGACGCGGCCGCCTCGACCGCGCTGGTGCTGGGCCGCGCGGACGGCAACGTCCGCTATCTGGCCGCCCCCTGGGTGCGCCACGTCTCCGTACGGGACCTGCTGCGCCCCACCGACCGGCCGCGCCCGGTGCGCCTGGCCGCCGACGGGGTGACCGACCCGGTGCGCACCATGCCGCGGCTGCGCCCGTGCCGGGGCTGGCCCGCGCTGCGGTTCGGCTCGCGGCTGGTGGCCGACCTGGGCGAACTGGCCCCGGCGCGGCTGACGTACGGCGATCCCGGGGCCACATCGCGCGGCGGGCCGCACGATGTGGCGGGGCGGGCGGCCCGGTTCGACTGGGCGCGGACGGCCTGCCGGCTGCCGGTGATGGCGGGGCGCGGGGTGCGGTCGGTGAACGTCTGGCGGTTCGGGACCCAGCGGCTGCCCGAGGCGGGCGGCCGGGCGGCCTGGCTGTGCACCCGGGCCGAGACCTGGCGGGGCGCGGGCAGCAGGGTGCTGGCCCAGTTCCAGCCGTGGAACACCCGCCGGGGCTCGGCGGGCGCGGTCGCCGCCACGGCGGACGGCTCCCCCGCCTGCGGGCCGCGCGCTCCGCGTGTCCTGGCGGGCGTGCTGTGGAAGGCCCGGTCCGGCCACTGGTTCCTGCTGGCCGCGGGCAGCCACCAGGTGCACGGGATCGCGGCGAGCGGCGGCGTGAAGGGCCGGTCCCACGGCCGCGCCCTGACCGTGCCCGTCAAGCCCGGCGCCCACGCCATCCTCACGGCCCGCCTGAGGAACGGCGACCGGCTGGACTCCCTGCACTGAGCGCCGCTAGGGGGTGTCCCCGGCCGCGTAGACGGCGACGGTGCGGCCGGGGACGGTGAAGGTGCCGGTCGCGCGCTCGTACGTGGCGGTCTTCACCGTGGCGTCGGCGCCGTGCGCCTGGACCGGATGGAGGGCGTACGGGGTCCCGGCCAGGTCGGGGACGGTTTGCGGCTGCCGGGACGGGGTGGCGTTGAAGACCACGACGAGCCGCCCGAGCCGCATGGTGATGACACCCGGCGTCTCCCCGGTCCCGGACAGCGGGAAGGACAGCGCTTCCCGCACCCCCTCCGCCGTGGCCTGGCTGAACGCCCTCTCGGTGGTACGGATCCGCAGCAGGTCCCGGTAGGCCGCCGAGGCGCCCGTGATCTCGGGGCAGCCGGGGCGTGCCGCCGGGTTGGTCAACAGGGGCTTCGCGTAGGGCCACTTGGACGCGTTGTCCGCCGCCGGGGGCAGTCCCCGGCCGAAGCCGTTGCCGGACGCGCAATCCCAGTGGACGGCGTTGAACCAGTCCCCGCTGTCGTAGGAGTTGCGGTCCAGCGACTTCGAGCGCAGCAGATCGGTGCCCGCCTGGCTGAGCGCCGGGCCCTGGGAGAGGGCGGCAGTGGCCAGGGCCACCACCTGGGTCCGGGCGCGGTCGGCGGCCGAGGTGCGCTCGGGGAGCTTGTAGGCGAGCGCGTCGTAGAGGGTCTCGTTGTCATGGGCGTCGGCGTAGGCGAGCGCGTCGCCGGGGGCGGCGGCGTAGCCGGCCGGGGCGCCGTTGTAGTCGACCTCGGAGCCCTTGACCCGGCGTCCGGTGGTGTCGGTGAACGTGTAGTCGGCGAGGTTGCCGGAGAGCCCGACCTTGATCAGGTCCTGGGCGTGCAGCAGCCGGGCCCGCTGCTCGTCCCGGCCGCCGTTGGCCGGTGAGCCATTGGGGTCGGTGAAGAGCCCGGAGGCGAAGCCCTGGACGCGGGGGTCCTCGTCGAACGGCCCGCCGCCGCGCACCGCGTCCCGCGCCCGGTCGCTGAAGGTGGCGATGCCGGTGCCGGCCATGGTCCGCTGGGTGGCCTGGACGAAGCGGGCGTCGTCGGCCACCTCGCCGAAGTTCCAGCCCTCGCCGTAGAGGATGATCGATGTGCCGTCCACCCCGTCCTTGGCCGGGGTCAGGGCGTCGAGAGCCTTGCGTACGGCCAGGATGTTGGCCTTGGGGTGGTGGCCCATGAGGTCGAAGCGGAAGCCGTCGACCTTGTACTGCCTGGCCCAGGTGACGATCGAGTCCACCACCAGCTTGCCCATCATCGCGTGCTCGGGCGCCGTGCCGGGGCAGCAGGTGGAGGTGGCCACGCTGCCGTCGTCCAGCAGCCGCTGGTAGTAGCCGGGCACGATCCGGTCGAGCACCGACCGCTCGTCCTGCCCGGCGGCCGCGGTGTGGTTGTAGACCACGTCCATGACGGTACGCAGCCCGGCGTGGGCCAGGCCCCGCACCATCTGCCGGAACTCGCGGACGCGCGCCGGGCCGTCCGGGTCGCTCGCGTAGCCGCCCTCCGGCACGGTGTAGTGCAGCGGGTCGTAACCCCAGTTGTAGCCGTCCCTGGCCGCCGTCCCGGCCACGCACTTCTGCTGCTGGCCGGAGTCGGCGGGCAGGGCGGCCAGGTCGCAGCCGGGCCGGGCCTGGTCGGACCGCCGCTCCGGGACGGTCGCGAAGTCGAAGGCGGGCAGGAGATGGACGTACGAGGTGCCGGACCGGGCCAGTCGCGCGAGGTGCCGCATCCCGTCCGAGTCGCGGTCGGTGAAGGCGAGGTACTGGCCGGGGTGGGCGCTGGTGCGGTCCGCGATGGAGAAGTCGCGGATGTGCAGCTCCTGGATGCGCGCGTCGCGCAACGGCACGGCCCCGGGCTTCTTCAGCGAGGCCCAGCCGGCGGGGGCGAGCCGGGGGTCGGCCAGGTCGGTGACCAGGCTGCGGGCGGAGTCGGCGGTCAGGGCGGTCGCGTAGGGGTCGGTGACCTCGTTGGTGACGGTCTTCCCCACACTCGGCGCCCAGACCCGGACCCGGTAACGGTAGGGCTTGTCCCGCCAGTCGGGGCCGCCGGTCACGCTCCACACCCCGCTGCGGGCGTCCCGCCGCATGGCGACGGTGCGCCCGTCGAGGTCGAGCGACACGGACCGAGCGGTCGGCGCCCAGACGGAGAGGGTGGGCCGGCCCGCGTGGAAGACCGGGCCGAGGCGGGCCCGGCGCGCCCGGTCCGCGTAGAGATCGTCCAGGACGCCGGGGATCTGCACCCCGGTGCGGTGCCGTACACGGTCGCGGTCGCCGGCCGCGTACTGCACGGCGGTGAGGGGGCCGCGCAGCGCCGTGGCGGCCTTGTCGCGGTCGCGCGGGTGGAGGCGGTAGGCGGGACGCCCGGCCAGATGGGGGTAGGCGGCCTTCTGCGCGTCGGTCAGGGAGGCGGGGGCCAGCCGCAGGGTGCCGCCGTCCGCGGAGCGCAGCTCCTCGGCGGTCCCGGCGGTGTGCTGGACCTGCCAGACGACGGTGGCGCGGTCGATCCACTGCGCCTCGGCGGGCGCCCGTGTCCCGGTGGCGGGCGCCTCGGCCCGTGCGGTCCGCGAAGCGGCGGGCACGGCCGCCACGCCCAGCGCCAGGGCGGCGAGCGCGGCGGCCGTACGCAGCACGGTGGATGTCACGGGGCGGCTCCTTGAGTGGGTTGGGGGCGATGCCGGGGGTCAGCCACAGCTCCGTGCGTCCGTGTGGAGGGCCACCGCCGTGTTCGTGCCCAGGGTGGCGGTGAACCGGCCCGCGGAGTCGACCGTGACGGGCTTGCCGCTCTGTACGTCGCAGTAGCCGCCCGCCGGGAGCGAGGTCTGGAAGGTCCGGGTGAGGGAGCCGCTTTCGTGGTTGATGGCCACGTACGCCCTGTCGCCGCGTCCGAAGGCGATGGCGTCGTTGCCGTTGTCCCACCAGTTGGTCACCGCGGTGCCCCGGGCCGTGTTGCGCAGGGCGACCATGCTCATGATCTCGGGCCACTTGTGCTGGCACTTCCAGCCGTCCCGGTAGCAGCCGCTCACCGTGCCGCCGTTCGGCGGACCGGCGTCGTTGTCGCCGAACTCGTAGCCGGAGTGGACGTCCGGGGAGCCGTAGGGCCAGGCCAGCATGAAGACGCCTGCCAGGGTGTAGTCGGCGCCGTCCTTGTAGCTGAGGGTGGAGCCGTTGCGCTCGGTGTCCCAGTTGTCGACGAAGACACCGGACCGGCCGCTCGCCATATAGCCCCAGCCCTCGCCGAAGTTCTTCAGATACGCCAGCTTCTCGCCCTGGAACACCCGCTTGAGGTCACGGCCGTAGCGGAACTCCTGCACATCGCCGTTGCCCAGGTACTCCGCCGGGGAGACCGCCTCGCCCTCGCCGTAGATGACCTCCTGCTTCCAGTAGACGCCGGGGTCGCTCAGCCGGCTCTTGATGGCGGCCAGGTCCTCGGCGGGGATGTGCTTGGCGCCGTCGACGCGGAAGCCGTCCACGCCGAGCGAGAGCAGGTCGTCGAGGTACCGCGCGAGCCGGGTGCGGACGTACGGCTCGCCGGTGTCCAGGTCGGCGAGGCCGACCAGCTCGCAGTGCTGCACGTTCCAGCGGTCCCGGTAGTCGCTGATCTGCGAGGTGCAGTCGTCCATGTCCTGGGGCTGGTAGATCCCGGGGTAGGTGTACTTGGTGTACGAGGAGCCGCCGGTGCCGGTGCCGGAACCGGCGGACATGTGGTTGATGACGGCGTCGGCGACCACCTTGACGCCCGCGGCGTGACAGGTGTCGATCATGTTCTTGAAGGCGGTGCGGTCACCGAGCCGTCCGGCGATCCTGTAGCTGACGGGCTGGTAGGACGTCCACCACTCGCCGCCCTGGATGTGCTCGGTGGCCGGGGACACCTCGACGTAGCCGTATCCGGCGGGGCCGAGGGTGCTGGTGCACTCCGTGGCGACGGAGGCGTACGTCCACTCGAAGAGTTCGGCGGTGACGTCCTTGCTGCCGGGCGGCGCCGCGCGCGCGGGCTGCGGGGGCAGGGCGACGAGCGCCGTCGCGCCCGCCGCGAGGGCGAGGGCGGTGGCGGTGGCGGTGGCGAAGGGCGTGCGGCAGCGGGCCATCGTTCCTCCGTGGGGACGTCTCGTCATGACTTGGTCGCCCCCGCCGTGAGCCCCGCCACCAGATGCCGCTGCACCCAGGCGAACACCAGCGCCGCCGGGACGGCGATCATGACGGCGGCGGCGGTCATCGCGCCCCAGTCGGAGGTGTACTGGTTGACGAAGGTCTGGAGGCCCGCGGCGAGCGTCAGGTTCTCCTCGCCCGTCATGAAGGCGGACGCGTAGGCGACTTCGGCCCACGCGGTGATGAAGGTGTAGAAGGCGGTGACCGCGATGCCCGGCTTGGCGAGCGGTACGACCAGCCGCCAGAAGGCGCCGAAGGGATTGAGCCCGTCGACCCGCCCCGACTCGTCGATCTCGGCCGGGATGGTGTCGAAGTAGCCCTTCATCATCCAGGCGCAGAACGGCACGGCCACCGTCAGATAGGTGACGATGAGCGAGACCGGCTGGTTGAGCCAGCCGAGCGTCGACATGATCGTGTAGAGCGGCACGATGAGGATGGCCACCGGGAACATCTGGGTGATCAGCAGCAGCCACATCAGCGGCCGCATGCCGGGGAAGCGGAAGCGGCTGACGGCGTAGCCGGTGGTGGCCGCGATGAACACCCCCAGCACGGTGGTGCAGCCGACGACCAGAGCCGAGTTGCCGAACCAGGTCAGGAACTCCGTATCGCCCAGGACATGGGTGTAGTTCCGCAGCGTGGGTTCCTTGATCACTTCGGTGCTGAACGCCTCGCCCCTGGGCTTGAAGGAGGTCACCAGCAACCACAGCGGTGGGAAGACCGCGATGGCCGAGGCGAGGACCAGGGTCGTGTGCAGCCCGATCGAGGCGAGCGGGCCGCGTCTGCGGTCGCGCATGGCGGTCACACCTCTCCCTGCTTGCGGAGCGCGCGGCGGTAGACCACCGCGAAGAGCATGAGGATGAGCAGGATGAGGACGCCCCAGGCGGAGCCGCCCGCGTAGTCGCGGGGGCTGTTGACGAAGGAGATCCGGTACGCGTACGTCACCAGGATCTCCGTGGTGTCGCCGGGCCCGCCCCGGGTGAGCAGGTAGATCACCGGGAACATGTTGAAGGTCCAGATGGTGGAGAGCAGGACCACGGTGGCGGAGACCGGCCGCAGCCCGGGCAGGGTGATGTGGCGGAACCGCTGCCAGGGGTTCGCGCCGTCCATCTCGGCGGCCTCGTACCGCTCGCCGGGGATGGACTGGAGCCCGCCGAGCAGGGCGACCAGCATGAACGGCACCCCGATCCAGACGTTGACGGCGATCACCGAGACCTTGGCCAGGGTGGGGTCGTTCAGCCAGGGCACGGCGTCGATGCCGCCGCCGTCGAGGAGCTTGTTGAGGATGCCGTTCTTCTCGTTGTAGAGCAGCCGCCAGGCGAAGACGGAGACGAAGGCGGGCACCGCCCACGGCAGGATCAGCAGCGAGCGGTAGACGGCGCGCCCGGCGAACCGGCGGTTCAGCAGCACGGCGAGGCCGAGGCCCAGGCAGAAGGTGACGGTGACGCAGGAGACGGTCCAGGTCACGGTCCACAGCAGCCGGTCCAGGAAGACCTGGTCCTTCAGGACCGCGGTGAGGTTGTCGAGGCCGGTGAAGCGATAGGTGGCGGGGATGTGGTTGATGCCGATGGTGCGCTCGACATTGGCCTCGTTGGCGTCGGTGAGGGAGAGATAGACGCCGCGGCCCAGCGGATAGCCGATGATCAGACCGAGGACGATCACGACGGGAGCGACCATGGCCCAGGCGTACCAGTGGCGGGCCAGCGCGGTGCGGATACGGCCGGGGCCCACGGCCGTCGTCGGAGGGTTCACTTCCAGTCGCCCTTGAGGAGCTTGCGGTAGGCGTCCCCGACCGATGTCGCGGCCTTCTCGGGCGACGTCCGGCCGGCGAGCACGTTCGGCAACTGGACCAGGATCGCCTGGAAGAGGCTGTTGCCCTCGGGGATCCACGGGCGCTCCACGGCCTGGTCGACGGCGGCCTTGAAGAACTTCACGTTGGGGTTCGCGGCGACCGTCTTGTGGGAGTAGACGGAGGTGCGCGTGGGCAGCAGGCTCAGCTTCTCGGTGGTCTTGGCCTGCACCTCGGGCGAGCTCATGTACCGCGCGAAGGCGTAGGAGGCGTCGAGGTTCTTGGAGCCCGCGTAGACGGTGAGGTTGTGGCCGCCCTGCGGGGCGCCCCGGCCCTTGCTGCCGGCCGGGACGGGGACCACACCGAGGTTGGACCTGTCCTTGAACGCCTTGCCCGCCAGGGTGTCCTCGATCGCCCACGGCCCGTTGATCGTCATCGCGACGTCGCCGTTCTTGATGGCGTGCTGCATGGTGTCCCAGCCGTCGGTGGCGTCGGTCTCCGCCGCGCCGGAGGCGACCAGGTCGCGGGCGGTGGCGAACGCCTTGACGCCGGGCGCGTCGTCGACGGTGACCTTCTTCGCGCCGGTGTCGAGCAGGTCGCCGCCCTCCCCGTAGAGGAAGGGCAGATACCAGTAGGCGTCGTCGCCGCGCAGATACAGCCCGGTCTTGCCGGTCTTCTGCTTGATCTTCTTGGCCGCGGCCTTCAGCTCGGCCCAGCTGGTGGGCGGCCGCACCCCGGCGTCCTTCAGCATCGTCTTGTTGTAGAAGAGGCCGAGCGTGTCGATGACCTGCGGTACGCCGTAGGTCGCGCCCTTGAACTTCGTCCCGGCGGCCGCCTTGGGCAGGTAGTCGGACTGGTCGGCGAGGGCCGGGGTGCCGTCCAGCTTGGCGAGGTAGCCGATGTTGGCGAGGTCCTGGGTCCAGGCCACCTCGGTGCGCAGCACGTCGGGGGCGCCGGAGCCACCCGACCCGGCGGCGTTCTTGAACTTGGCCAGCGCCTCGCCGAACGGGACGTTGACGTACTTCACCTTCACGTCCGGGTACTTCTTCTCGAAGCCGTGGGCGAGCTGCTCGTACGTGCCCTTCTCGGCCTCGTTCGAGGTGTCCCAGTAGGTCACGGTGCCGGAGATCTTGCCTCCGGACCGCTTTCCGCCGCCGTCGCCGTCACCGCCGCACGCGGTCGCCGCGAGCGCGATGGCCGCGATCAGTGCCGTGGCCGTGATGCCGTGTCGCATGTGAACCCCTCCCGAACCGGCCTGCGGCGCCGTGGCGGCGCCGAATTGCGGAGGAACGTAACAGCGCGGCGGGACCCCGGAAAGACCCCCGGAAAAATCTTGCGGAGGTTTTCTGCAAGAGACCCGAATCGTTACGCCCGCGTATCCCGGTGGTAGCCGCCCAGGCGCTTGACAGGGGCGCCATAAGGCCCAGGAGTGCGCCTTTTGGCGCCACCCACCCCTGCAAGCTCTTCCGCAAGCCATTGCAGAGCTGTTACGTTCACCGGCATGACCCAGGAGCTCACGACCTCCCTCCAGGCCGAGCCGAGGCGATCGCCCGAAGCGGCCGCCTGGTGGCGGGACGCCGTCATCTACCAGGTGTACGTCCGGTCCTTCGCCGACAGCGACGGCGACGGGATCGGGGATCTGCGCGGCGCGCGCGAGCGGCTGCCGTATCTGGCCAGGCTCGGGGTGGACGCCGTCTGGCTGACGCCGTTCTACGCCTCGCCACAGGCCGACGGCGGCTACGACGTGGCCGACTACCGCGCCGTCGATCCGCTCTTCGGCACCCTCGGGGACGCCGACGATCTGGTGCGCACCGCCCATGAGCTGGGGCTGAGGGTGATCGTCGATGTCGTCCCCAACCACACGTCGGACCGCCATCCGTGGTTCGTCAGCGCGCTCGCGGACCGGCCTCGGGGGGCGGCCCGCGAGCGGTACCACTTCCGTCCCGGCCGGGGCGCGGACGGTGAACTGCCGCCGAACGACTGGGAGTCCGTCTTCGGCGGCCCGGCCTGGACCCGCACCACCGGACCCGACGGCACCCCGGGCGAGTGGTATCTCCACCTGTTCGCGCCCGAGCAGCCCGACCTCAACTGGGACTGTCCGGAGGTCCGCGAGGAGTTCGACTCGGTGCTGCGCTTCTGGCTGGACCTGGGCGTAGACGGATTCCGTATCGACGTCGCGCACGGCATGGTCAAGGCCCCGGGGATGCCCGACATCGGCCGCACCGAGCAGGCCAAGCTGATCGGCTCGCAGGTGCTGCCGTTCTTCGACCAGGACGGGGTGCACGAGATCCACCGCGGCTGGCGGCGGCTACTGGACTCCTACCCGGGGATGCGGATCGGCGTCGCCGAGGCCTGGGCGCCCAGCGCCGAGCGGCTGGCCCTGTACGTACGCCCGGACGAGCTGCACCAGGCGTTCAACTTCCAGTTCCTCAAGTGTCCGTGGGACGCGGCCGCGATGCGCGAGGTGATCGACGAGTCGCTGGCCGCCACCGCCTCGGTCGGCGCCCCCACCACCTGGGTGCTCTCCAACCACGACGTGGTCCGGCACCCCACCCGCTACGCCGACGGCGGCCCCGGGCAGGGGCTGCGGCGGGCCCGGGCCGCGGTCCTGCTCACCCTGTCGCTGCCGGGGTCGGCGTATCTGTACCAGGGCGAGGAGCTGGGCCTGCCCGAGGTGACCGACCTGCCGGACGAGGCCCGCCAGGACCCGGCGTTCTTCCGCACCTCCGCCGAGGGACAGGACGGCCAGGACGGTCAGGAGGGCCGCCGCGACGGCTGCCGGGTGCCGCTGCCCTGGTCGCGGTCGGGTCCCAGTTACGGGTTCGGGCCGGGCGGCAGCTGGCTGCCGCAGCCCGACGGCTGGGGCGACGCCTCCGTGGAGGCGCAGACCGGCGACCCGGCGTCCACGCTGGAGCTGTACCGCGGCGCGCTCGCGCTGCGCCGGGAGCTGCCGGGGCTGGGCGACGGGCCGATGAGCTGGCTGAACGCCCCGGCGGGGGTGCTCGCGCTGTCGCGCCCGGGCTTCGTGTGCACGCTCAACACCCTCGGGGAGGAGGTCGAGCTGCCGCTCCCGGGGCGCGCGCTGCTGTCCTCCGCGCCGCTGGCCTACGGCGCCGGCACGGTGCGCATTCCTCCCGAATCCTGTGCGTGGTGGGCAATCTGACATGCGACCGGTAAGGTCCCACTCCATGACCGCACGGCTTGCCGACATCGCAGCCCAGGCGGGGGTCAGCGAAGCCACCGTCAGCCGCGTCCTCAACGGCAGGCCGGGCGTGGCCGCGGCCACCCGCGAGTCCGTCCTCGCCGCCCTGGACGTCCTCGGCTACGAGCGGCCGGTGCGGCTGCGGCAGCGCAGCGCCGGGCTGGTGGGACTGATCACGCCCGAGCTGGAGAACCCGATATTCCCCGCGCTCGCCCAGGTGATCGGGCAAGCGCTGACCCGCCAGGGCTACACCCCGGTGCTGGCCACCCAGACCCCCGGCGGCTCGACCGAGGACGAGCTGACCGAGATGCTGGTGGACCGGGGCGTGGCCGGGATCATCTTCGTCTCGGGGCTGCACGCGGACACCTCGGCCGATATGCAGCGCTATGACCAGCTGCGTGGCCAGGGCGTGCCGTTCGTACTGGTGGACGGCTTCTCGCCGAAGGTGCGGGCGCCGTTCATCTCCCCCGACGACCGGGCGGCGATGCTGCTGGCCGTCACCCATCTGGTCTCCCTCGGGCACACCCGGATCGGGCTCGCCCTCGGGCCCAGGCGGTACGTGCCCGTGCTGCGGAAGATCGAGGGCTTCCAGCACGCGATGCGGGACCGGCTGGGCATGCCTCCCGAGGAGTCGGAGGAGCTGATCCAGCATTCGCTGTACTCCCTGGAGGGCGGTCAGGCGGCGGCGGGCGCGCTGATCGACCGGGACTGTACGGCGGTGGTGTGCGCGAGCGACATGATGGCGCTGGGCGCCATACGCGCGGCCCGCCGGCGGGAGCTGCGGGTCCCCCAGGACGTCTCGGTGGTCGGTTTCGACGACTCCCCGCTGATCGCCTTCACCGATCCGCCGCTGACCACCATCCGCAAGCCGGTGCAGTCGATGGGGCAGGCGGCGGTGCGGGCGCTGCTGGAGGAGATCGGCGGCACCCCGGCGCCGCCCAGCGAGTTCGTCTTCCTGCCCGAACTGGTCGTCCGCGGGTCGACCGCCGCGGCGCACGGCGCCCACCCGTAACGGGACACAAGCCCACCCCGTACCGGGCATAAGCGACGAAGAAGCGACCTGAGGGTGGCATCCGGATGGACGCCGTCTGGCAGACTGTTGCCCCATGGGTGAAGCGACATCTCGGACCACGGCGGGCCAAACGGCCACCCCGTCACCCATCGAGGAGCCGGAGGCGCGACGGGCCGCGGGCCGGACCGCGATGGACCGGCTGCGCGCGCCCCGCAGACCCCGGCTCTGGTTCGAGGTCGCCCTGATCGCGGCCGCCTACTGGACGTACTCCCTGATCCGCAACGCCGTCCCCGAGCAGCGCGCCGAGGCGCTGCGCAACGCGAGCTGGGTCTGGGACTGGGAGCACCGGCTCGGGATGGGCTTCGAACGCGGCGTCAACCATGCGGTCGAATCGATCAGCTGGTTGATCGTCGGCATGAACTACTACTACGCCACGCTCCACTTCATCGTGACGCTCGGCGTGCTGGTGTGGCTCTACCACTGGCATCCGGGCCGCTACGCCGCCATCCGGCTGGCCCTCTTCGCGACCACCGGCGTGGCCCTGCTCGGCTACTACCTCTTCCCGCTGGCCCCGCCCCGGCTCATGCACGGCGGTCACTTCATCGACACGGTCGTGGTGCACCACACCTGGGGCTCGATGGCCTCGGGGAACCTGGCCACCATGTCCAACCAGTACGCGGCGATGCCCTCGATGCACATCGGCTGGTCGCTGTGGTGCGGTCTGACCATCGCCACCCTGGCCCGCCCGGTGTGGGTGCGGGTGCTGGGTCTGCTGTACCCGACGGCGACGCTGCTGGTGATCGTCGCGACGGCGAACCACTTCTGGATGGACGCGGTCGGCGGCGTCGTCTGCCTGTCCTTCGGCTTCGGTCTCTCGTACGCCTGGTACGGGGCGCTGCCGTACCGGCTGCCGAAGCAGGTGACCGGGCGGCGGCGGACGCCCGAGCGGGAGGGTGAGCTGCGTACGGCCTGATCGGCGCCTGCCTGCACGGTTTGATCGTCCCCTGCCGACCCGCCATTCTGATGCACCGTGTACATCGCTGACGCCACTTCCGCCGCTCCCGCCGCTCCGGAAGCCGCTCCTGAAGCCGCTCCGGAAGTCTCGTCGGGAGTCCTGCTTCCGCGCCCCCGAGCCGCGGGGCCGCGCTTCCGGCTGGTGGCCACCGACCTCGACGGCACCCTGCTGCGCGGCGATCTGACGGTCTCGCCCCGCACCCGGGCGGCGCTGGCCGCCGCGGTCCGCGCCGGGGCGCGGCATCTGGTCGTCACCGGGCGCCCGGCCGCGTCCTGCCGGGAGTTCCTGGTGGCGATGGGCTACCGGGGGCTCGCGGTGTGCGGGCAGGGCGCGCAGCTGTACGACGCGACCGCGGACCGGCTGCTGGTCTCGGCCGCGCTCGACCGCGACCTGGCACGGTCGGTGGTGGAGCGCACCGAGGAGGCGCTGGGGGCGGGGCCGCTGGAGCTGGCCGTGGTGACCGCCGCGCCGGAGAACCGCTTCGTGGTCACGGCCGGGTTCGCCGACGGGCGGCGGCCGGGCTGGGACGAGATGGTGGAGCGCGAGGCGTTGTGGGCGCGGCCGATCGAGAAGGTGCTGATGCGCCACCGGGAGGTGGCGGACGACCGGGTCGCGGCGGCCGCGGCGCGGGTGGGCGCGGGCGAGGTGTCGGTGACGCACTCGGAGAAGGGCATGATCGAGGTGCTGCCCGCGGGCATCACCAAGGCGGTGGGGCTGGAGCTGGCCGCGGAGCGGATGGGGTTCACCCCCGCGGACACGGTCGCCTTCGGCGACATGCCGAACGACATCCCGCTGCTGGGCTGGGCCGGGTACGGGGTCGCGATGGGCAACGCCCATCCGGACCTGATCGCACTGGCCGACGAGGTGGCGCCGCGCAACGACGAGGACGGGGTGGCGGTCGTGCTGGAACGGCTGTTCGCGCACGTCGCGCCCGCTTGAATGGACCTTGTTCCCCGCTTGCCTTCCACTTGAGTGGCCCCAAGAGCCCTTGACCGTAGTTTCACAACTAAACAGAATGTCCAAGGTGCGAGCCGAACCACAGGAGCCGCGCGACAGCGCCGAGGACGACCTGCTGCTGCGCGAGGCCGAGAAGATCGTCACCGCCATCGGCCGGATGTTCCCCGGCCTGTGCGAGGTGGTGCTGCACGATCTGCGCCGCCCCGACCAGGCCATCCGGGCCATCGAGTCCAACCTCTCCGGCCGGTCGGTCGGCGACCCGGCCACCGAACTCGGCCTCGCCCGCATCGAGGACCCCGACTTCCCCGGCATCGTCCAGAACTACTCCAACCGCTTCCCCGACGGCCGCCCGGCCAAGAGCACGTCCATCGGCATCAAGAACAGCGCGGGCACCTACATCGCCGCCATCTGCCTCAACCTGGACGTCTCCCTCTTCGCCAGCGTCGCCCGCAGCCTCAACAACCTGGTCCGCACCGACGATCAGGAACAGCCCCTCCTGGAGACCCTGAGGGCCCGGACCGTCACCGAGCTGCGCACCGTCGTCGAGGAATTCGCCGCCGCCCGCGGGCACACCCCGCGCGGTCTGGGCACCGCCGCCAAGAAGGAACTCGTCCGCTCCCTCCAGACCCGCGGCTTCCTCCAGGTCAAACACTCGGTGCGGGTGGTCACCGAACTCCTCGGCGTCTCCCGCGCCACGGTCTACAACTACCTCCGCGCGCCGTGAGCGGTCTCAGTCCGGTGCGGCCGTGCACTGTTCGGCGGGCGGGTGGCCGTCCGGCCAGGCCAGCTTCTCGAACTCGATGTGCCGGTCCTTCCTGGGCGACAGCTTCACGATGGCCACCGCCTTGTCGTACGGCGTCCCGTACCCGTTGAGGCAGATCCAGCCGCCGGCCCCGCGCACCATCTGGTCCCCGTGCAGCCGTGGCCACGCCGCCGCGATGGAGTCCAGGTCCGGCACCTGCCCCTTGGTGGTGGTGCGGTTGCGGATGCCCGCGATGGCCGTCATCGCGGAGTCGTAGGTGGTGATCGTCCGGCCGTCGGCGAGCCCGGTCGGGCCGATGTCGCCGACCGCCGAGGACTTGCCACCGCCGCCGACGAGGGTGCTGAGGGCCCGGAAGTCGGCGGCCGAACCGCCCGTCGCGGGCGGGTTGCCGGTGGTCCAGGCGCTCTCGTGGGTGATGGTCGCGTACTCGACGGTCAGCCCGGCGCCGTAGGAGAAGGCGTCCCAGTCCATCGCCGGGTCGTACGCCAGCGTCGACGCGCCCGAGACCGTGACCACGCGGTAGTGCTGGTCCGCGCAGCCGCGCTTGCCCAGGGCCCTGATCAGCTGGGCGAGCGCGGGCGGGCGGCCGGAGAAGTAGATGGTGGTGGCCCGGGAGTCACAGAGGTTGTTGACCATCTGGACGAAGTCGTTCGGGATGGCCTTCGAGGAGTCGTACTGCTCGGAGTACGGCGTTCCCGTGGTCTCCGCGCGGAAGGCGGCGCGCAGCGACCTCGCGTAGAGGTCGTCCGCGTGGGTGTCCTCCACCAGGAAGGTGTCCCGGGGCTTCACCTTCAGATGGTGGGTGAGCGCCCGCGCCTGGTCGCGGTTGGACGGAACGATCTTCGCGAGGCCGGGGTATCTCCGGGGGTGCTCCCGGTCGTTGCCCAGATCGTCCGCGGTGATCGGGCCGCCCACGACCGCGATGCCCTTCTCCCTGGTCAGATAGGCGATGGTCTGTTCGGTCCGGGTGACGCTGAGGTTGAACCCGAACACCGCGCGCAGCCGGTCCTTCCCGGAGTGCGCCATCCCCGCGAGCTGGTCGGACACCTCCTTCCAACGGGTCATGTCGCGGCCGGGGTTGGCGAGCACCAGGCGGATCGACGGCTCGTCGCCGCTCTCGTGGTTCGCCCGGTACTGGGCGAGATAGGCGCCCTGGACCTCCCGCACCACCTGGGCCCGCTCCGCCACGTCGTCCTTCGTGAACGTCATCGGGATCATCAGGGCGATGGTGGCGTACGCCTTGCCGCTCTTGGTGACCTTGCTGTTCTCGGCCTTGATGCGGTCCGAGACCGGGCCCAGTTCGGCCATGAAGGAGTAGCCGCCGTCGGTGACGCCCGTGCACTCCTGGTCGCCCGGGCGCTTGTCGACCCCGGCGCCGCACGAGCGGTCGGGTGTCAGCGTGACGATGCCGACCGCCACCAGACCGCCCACGGCCAGCCCCACCAGCAGCCAGTTCAGGACCCGGCGGATCGGCGGAAGGGCGGAGTGCCGGCTCCGGACGGCTCTGAAGGGACGGGCCAGGGCGTGGGTCAGGGCGTGGATCATCGGCTACTTCCCTTGACTGGAAGATCAGGGGCCTGCACCCCGCTGACCAGGGCGTCGATCCAGCCGCCGTCGGCGATGGCGTCGACGTACGCGTTGTACGCCCGCTGGCGGCGCGGGCTGTTGCCGTAGTCGGAGCACAGCGCTTCCAGAGCGGTCCGCACATGCACCAGGTCGGCGTCCCGGTAGCTCGGCGGCACCGCCGACAGCGGCGCGGACAGCCGCCATACGGTGGCCAGCAGCAGCCGGATCGCGGCATGGACCCGCTGATCGGCGCCGGGCTCGCAGGACGCGCAGCCGGGAGCGTCGTCAGGCGGGTCCCCGGGGGCGAAACCGGCCCACGCCGGGGGCGCGGCCGCGATCAGATTGAGGTCGCCCAGCCACTCGGCGGGGGTGCGGTGCAGATACCGGTAGTGCATCGCCCGCACCACCAGGGTGTCGATGCGGCCCTGGGCGAGCGCGTGGTGCAGATAGCGCCGGTCGTGCCGGTCGGATTCGTCCGACCGCACGTCCCCGTCGTTGTAACGGGCGGCCGACAACGCGTGCAGGCCGGTCCAGCGCGCCTCGTCGGCCCCGGTTCTGAGGCGATGCAGCAGCAGCGCGCGCAGCGCCCGGTCGGTGATCAGCGGCGTCCGCTCGGAGTGCCCCGTCGGCCAGGGCCGGTGGTCCCAGTGCGGCCGCTCCAAGGTGGCGTCCCGCAGCCGTCTGACGCGCAGTTCGGGGCTGATGCCGGGCAGCGCGGCCCGGTCGGCCCGGAGCAGCCGCGCCGCGGCCTCCGCGTCCAGCGCGGGCGCGATCCGCAGCACCTCCTCCCGTATGTCCGCCTCCGGCAGCAGCCGCTCCAGCAACCGCGCGCCCACCGGCTCGGCCGAGCCGGGGACGGCAAGGGACAGCAGCCGGTCGAGGGGGAAGGGGCCCGGCTCGTCCAGCCGCGCGGTCGCGGCCCCGGCGAGCAGCAGGGCGTCGCCCGTGCGCCCGCCGCTCAGCCGGGCGATGACATCGGGCAGCGACGGCGGGTACGCGGCGTCGCCGAGCATCGAACGGATCTCCGTGTCGTCGACCTTGGGGATGCCGAGCCGCAGCAGCCACACGCGCGGCGGGCACCGCTCCGGCTTCGTCCACGGGGGCGCGTCGGTGGTGAGGGACGGCGGGGCCGAGCCGTCCCCGAGCGAGGTGGCGAAGACGACCGGAAGCATGATCCGCCCGCGCCCGCGCCACCCCCCGCTGTCCCGCGCGTACCGGTCGACGAACGGGTCGAGGAAGCGCTCGCGCAGTGCCTCGTCCACGTTGTCCAGCAGGATCAGCGGCGGATGCTGGGTCCTGCGCTTCCAGGGGCCGTACGCGCCGTTGATGTCCGCCAGCAGGGCGGCGATCAGATCGGCCTCCACCTCGGCCCGGGCCGCTCCCCCTCGGCGGAACTTCCGCACCAGCGCGAACAGCCGCTGCACGGCGTCGCCGTCGATACGGTCCAGGTGGGAGCGCCACCACGACGAGCCGTCCCGGCCGTCGTCGCTCCGGGCGAGCAGGGTGTCGGTGGCGGCGCTCAGCACCTCCTGGAGCCCCGGCACCCCGGGCAGCAGCCCCGCCACGACCCCACCCAGCGCGTTCAGCCACCGCCCGACGACCACCTTCCGCGCCTGCGGGTCGGGGTTGCGCTGCGCGAGGATGTCCCCCAACTCCTCCTCCGCCGCGACCAGATCGGCGGGCGCCACGTCGTCACGGTGCGGAGAGTCACGGTGCGGGGCGTCGCGGTCGCGCGCGTCGCGGTCGCGGGACTCCGGCCGCCACGCGCTGATCACCAGCAGCGCGGGCGCGAGCCGGGGGAAGGTCAGGGTGTGCTTGCTGCCGTCGCGTTCGTAGCCGAGCTGGTGGGAGACGGTGAAGAGCAGATTGGTCACCGGGGACGCGTTCGCGGTGTCCAGCCGGGCCCGGTCCCCCGGATCGTCGGCCGAGTACGGGGCCTCCCCCAGGTCCACCCGGGCCGTGGGCACCGAGGCGTGGTAGCCGTCGTACAGCGCGTCCAGCAGCGCCGTCTTGCCGGTGGCCCGGCCGCCGACGATCTCCACCACCGGTTCGCCCGCCGGAAACGTGCGCTTCCCCCACGGCCCGCCGCCCGGCGGCATCCCGAGCAGCGCGGGAGCCAGCGTGTCCATGACCCGACTGAGGTTGTACAGGCCGCTCCCCATCGTGCCCCCCGTGGCTCGCCCTTCCCCCGCTATACCCGGGGAACGCCCGCCTATACCAGGGCTCAGGGCGTGTCAGGCGATCCAGCGGTAGCGGTGCTCGGGGCGGCCCGTGCCGCCGTAGCGCAGGGTGACCTCGGCCTGGCCCGTATCGGCGAAGTACTCCAGATAGCGGCGCGCGCTCACCCGCGAAAAGGCGCCCACCTCGGCGCATTCGGCGGCGGACAGCCCGTCGGCGTGGGCCCGCAGGGTCCGCTCGACGAGGTCGGCGGTGTGCGAGGCCAGCCCCTTGGGCAGCTCGCGGGAGGCGCGCGGGCGCCCGCCGAAGATCTGGTCCACGTCCTCCTGCCGTGCCTCGCCGAGGGTGTCGAGCCGGGCGCGCAGGGCCGCCGCGTGCCGCAGCTGGTCCTGGAGCGCGGCCCGGTCGAACGGCTTGATCAGGTAGTGCAGCGCCCCCGCGCGCAGCGCCTCCCGCACGAGATGCGCGTCCTTGGCGGCCGTCACGAACAGGGCGTCCACGTGGTGCCCGCCGTCCTCCCTCGCGCGCAGCTCGCGCAGCACGCCGATGCCGTCCATGTCCGGCAGATAGATGTCGAGGAGCACGAGGTCGGGGCGCAGCTCATCGGCGGCGCGCAGCGCCTCGGCCCCGGTGTGCGCGACCCCGACGACGGTGAAGCCGTCCGTGGCCGCCACATAGCGGCTGTGCAGCTTGGCGACCATGAAGTCGTCCTCGACGACCAGCACTGTCGTCACCGACCGGCCCCCTTTCTCGCGACCCCTTCGTGCGACCACAACGACCACAAAATCTTTTAATACCGGAAGCGAGACAGCCCGGTAACCCATAGGCAACATGTGGCGCACCTCACAGGCAAGTCCGAAAGGTGGTGTCACCAGGTGCGACAGCGTCCGAGTCTGCCGCTGCCTTCTGCCCTGCGTACCCCGCTGGCCGTGCTCTCGGCGGCCCTGCTCGTCCTCCTCGCCCCGCCACTGCTCAGCTCCGGGGACGGCTCCGCGGGCGGTACCCACATACCGGGCCTGCGCTTCATGGTGCCCAACACTCCCGGCGGCGGCTACGACATCACCGCCCGTACGGCCGCCAAGAGCGCCGAGGACGCCGACCTCGCCAGCAACATCGAGGTCTTCAACCTCCCCGGCGCCGGCGGCACGGTCGGGCTGAGCCAGCTCGTGGCCGAGCGCGGCAACGGAAAGCTCGCGATGTCGATGGGGCTGGGCGTCGTCGGCGCCGTCCACACCAACCACGCGCCCTCCTCGCTCGCCGACACCACGCCCGTGGCCCGGCTCACGGAGGAGCCGGACATCGTGGTCGTCGCCAAGAACTCCAAGTACCGGACCTTCGAGCAGCTCCTCGCGGACTGGCGCGGGAAGCCCCACTCGCTCCCGGTGGGCGGCGGCTCCTCGCCCGGCGGGCCGGACCATCTGGCCCCCATGCTCATGGCCAAGGCCGCCGGGATCGCCCCGAAGACCGTCAACTACATCGCCTACGACGGGGGCGGCGAACTCCTCGCCTCCGTCCTCGGCGGCAAAGTCGCCTTCGGCGTCTCGGGCATCGGCGAATACCTCGACCAGATCAAGTCCGGCGATCTCCGGGTGCTCGCGGTCACCAGCGCCGAGCGGCCGAAGGGGCTCGACGCGCCGACGCTCAAGGAATCCGGGCTGGACGTGACGTTCACCAACTGGCGCGGCATCGTCGCCCCGCCCGGCCTGAGCGACAGCGAACGCGACAAGCTCACCGGCCTGATCGCGAAGCTGCACGCCTCGAAGGAGTGGAAGGACGCCGTCGAGCGCAACCAGTGGACCGACGCCTATCTGCCGGGCGAGGACTTCGGGCGCTTCCTGGACGCGCAGGACAAGCGCGTGGACACCGTGCTGAAGGAGCTGGGCCTGTGACCGACACCGCCGACACCCCCGACACCCCCGGCAGCCCCACGCTCGCCGAGCGCCTGCGCGGCCGCTCCGAACTCGGCGTCTGCGCGCTGCTGCTCGTCCTCGGCGTCCTCGTCCTCTCCGACGCCCTCACCATGGACGCCGGCTTCACCCAGCGCGGCCCGGTCGGCCCCAAGACCGTGCCGCTCGTGGTCGGCGCGGGGCTCCTCCTCGTCGCCGTCCTGCTCGCCGTGGACGTGCTGCGCGGCGGGCGGGGCGAGGCCGAGGGCGGCGAGGACATCGACCTGAGCGCGCCCGGCGACTGGCGCACCGTGCTCCTCCTCACCGGGGTCTTCCTCGGCAACGCCGTCCTCATCCAGCCCCTCGGCTTCCCCGTCTCCGGCGCGCTGCTCTTCTGGGGCTCCGCGTACGCGCTGGGCAGCCGCTCCTTCCACCGTGACCCGATCGTCGCGGCGGTCCTGTCCGTGGCCACCTTCTTCGTCTTCGACCGGCTGCTCGCGGTGCCGCTGCCCGGCGGCCCGCTGATGGGGGTGCTCTGACCGATGGATTCCCTGAACCACCTCCTCGACGGATTCGGCACCGCCCTCTCCCCCATCAACCTGCTGTGGGCGGCCGTCGGTGTGCTCCTGGGCACCGCGATCGGCGTCCTGCCCGGCATCGGCCCGGCGATGGCGGTCGCGCTGCTGCTGCCCGTCACGTACGGGCTCGATCCCACGGCCGCGTTCATCATGTTCGCGGGCATCTACTACGGCGGCATGTTCGGCGGCTCCACCACCTCCATCCTGCTCAACACCCCGGGCGAGACGGCGGCCGTGGTCGCCGCCATGGAAGGCCATCCCATGGCCAAGTCCGGGCGCGGCGCGCAGGCCCTCGCCGCCGCCGCCATCGGGCACTTCGCGGGCGGCATGATCGGCACGACGCTGCTGGTCTTCCTCGCCCCGACCGTCGCCGACCTCGCCGTCGACATCGGCGCCCCCGACTACTTCGCCATCATGGTCCTGGCGTTCGTCGCCGTGACCTCCGTCCTCGGCAGCTCCCGCATCCGCGGCTTCGCCTCCCTGCTCATCGGCCTCACCCTCGGCCTCGTCGGCCTGGACCGGCTCACCGGGCAGCAGCGACTCACCTTCGGTTCGCTGCAACTCGCCGACGGCATCGACGTCGTGATCGTCGCCGTCGGGCTCTTCGCCATCGGTGAGGCGCTGTGGGTGGCCCTGCACCTGCGCACCCGCCCCGACCAGCCCATCCCCGTCGGCCGCCCCTGGCTCGGCAAGGCCGAACTGCGCCGCACCTGGCGCCCCTGGCTGCGCGGCCCCGCCATCGGCTTCCCCTTCGGCGCGATCCCCGCGGGCGGCGCCGAAATCCCCACCTTCCTCTCCTACGTCACGGAGAAGCGGCTCTCCAAGCACCGCGACGAGTTCGGCAAGGGCGCCATCGAGGGCGTCGCGGGCCCCGAGTCGGCGGCCTCCGCGTCCGCCGCGGGCACGCTCGTCTCCATGCTCACCCTCGGCCTGCCCACCACCGCCGTCGCCGCGGTGATGCTGGCCGCGTTCCAGCAGTACGGCATCCAGCCCGGCCCGCTGCTCTTCGAACGCGAACCGGACCTCGTCTGGGGACTCATCGCCTCCCTCTTCATCGCCATGGGCCTGCTGATCGTCCTCAACCTGCCCCTGGCCCCGGTCTGGGCCAAGCTGCTCCGCATCCCCCGCCCCTACCTGTACGCGGGCATCCTCTTCTTCGCGGCCGTCGGCGCGTACGCGGTCGGCGGCGAGCCGCTGGACCTGGTCATCCTGCTCATCATCGGCCTGCTGGGCCTGCTGATGCGGCGCTACGGACTCCCCGTCCTGCCCGCCGTCATCGGCGTCATCCTCGGCCCCGGCGCGGAACTCCAGCTGCGCCGCGCGCTCCAGATCAGCGACGGCAGCCTCACGGGCCTGGTCAACACGCCGTTCGCGGTGACCGTGTACGTGGTGATCGCCCTGATCGTGGCCTGGCCGGCGATCCGGAAGCTGCTCCCGGTGGCGAGGACGGGAGCCTGAGGTGCCGACGTCCCGGCCTTGCTCCGCGGAGCGGGCCGGGGCAGCATCCCCGAGCATGGGACACCCTGCCGAAACCCTCCGCAACGGCCCCGTCGAACTGCGCCGTTGGCGTGCGCGCGACCTCGAGCCCTTGCGCCGGGCGATCGAGGAATCGCTTGATCACCTCACACCGTGGATGCCCTGGGCCGCCGTCCAGGAGCGGCAGCAGACGGCCGCGTACCTGGAGCGGAGCGAGAGGGAGTGGGATGCGGGCGAGGTCTACGGCTACGCCATCGTCACAGAAGACACGGTGGTCGGCAGTTGCGGGCTCGCACGCCGGATCGGTCCCGGCGGGCTCGACATCGGCTACTGGCTCCACCCCGCGTGGACCGGCCGGGGCCTGGCCACGCTGGCGGTGGCGGCGCTGGTCCAGCAAGGGTTCGCACTGCCGGGGATCGACCGGCTCGAGATCGTCCACGACGAGGCCAACGGGCCCAGCGCCGCCATCCCGCGCCGCCTGGGCTTCACCGAGGCCGCACGTCACCAGGTCCCCGGCGGCCCGGCCGCCCCCGGCGAGGTGGGAGTCGATGTGATCTGGCGGATGCACAAGCCGACCACCGCGTGAGCGGAACGGGCCCCATACCCCGCGCTTCTGCCCACCAGAAGAACCAGCTCTTGGACGTATGGTCCCGGCGGCCGTCACTCTGACATTCATGGAGACCACGGGGAACGTCAGGGACGCGATCGCGGCCGAACGGCAGGAGCTGGCCGACCTGTTGGACACCCTCACCCCCGCGCAGTGGGACGCCCCCTCACTGTGCGCCGGGTGGCGGGTCCGGGAGGTGGCGGCGCACATGTCGCAGGGATTCCGCTACCCGCTGCCCCGCACCCTGCTCGAACTCCTCAAGGCGCGCGGCAGCCTGCACCGGATGACCGACCGCCTCGCCCGCGCGGACGCGGCCACCGCCTCGACGGACCAGCTGGCCGCGTACCTGCGCGACAACGCCCACCACCCGTGGAAGCCCCCGGTCGGCGGTATCACTGCGGCGCTGGGCCACGACGTGATCCACGGCCTGGACATCACGGTCGCGCTGGGCCTGGACCGCCGGGTCCCGGAGGCCCGCCTGCGCCCCCTCCTGGCGGCCATCGCCCCCAGAACCCTGACGTTCTTCGGCGCCGACCTCGCCGGCGTCCAACTCCGCGCCGACGACCTCGACTGGTCCTACGGCACCGGAACTCCCCTGACCGGCGCCGCCCAGCACCTCCTGCTGGTCGCCTACGGCCGCAAGCTTCCGCCGGGCCACCTCCACGGCGAAGCCGGCGGCCGATTCGTCACCGCCTGAGGACAAGTTCGACACTTGCGGTTTCAGGAGGGGTGGGCTCGCTCCCAGGCCTCGCGGACTTCCGCAGGGACACGCCCGCGAAAGGGCACCTTGTAGCCGTTGGCGCGGCCCCACTCCCGGATGACCTCAAGGTCGACGGAGGACTTGGGCGGGGTCTGCGTGGGCTGCCGGGCGCTTGGTGTTGCGCGGGTGAATCCGACTGGTTCGTCAAGGAGGTCATCGGGGAACTGCGGGACGGTCGTTTCCCCACTCAGGACGGAGAAAAGGAATTCGGTAATCGTCCCGTCGAAGGTGAACCACCTCGGTCCACGCGCCTCGTTCACGGCAATACGCCAGGCGTCAGGGGCATCATTTGGATCGGCGATCCAGAAGAGATAGTTACCGTTGTCGGTGACACCCATGGTGAAGAGGTAACGCGGATCGTACGGCACAGGATAGGTGCCCCGGTCGTAGTCGAGTTGCAGCTGCTCTCTGATCCTGGCGGGCATGGGGCCGGTGAGGTCGACGTATTCGGTGTGGCCGTGCGGGTGGTAGACGTGGAGGAAGTCGGCGAACCTGCCGGTGCCGTATGTGCCCGCGAGCTGCTTGTAATCGGTAGGCAGCCTCAATCCGAGGGCGGCTTCGACGGTGTCCCAGTCGATCGGGAGTGGCCGATCGGCAGGTGGTGGGCAGAGTCGGGTGAGTGCGTTGATGGCGTTCACGGAGTCCCTAGGCGACGTCGGTGCTGTTGTTCCGTGTGATCAGGGTTCTCGAAATCGGCGCGGATATGGAATCCGCCGTCCCCGTCTGCCTCCATAGTGATCCACTTGGGAACAGAGTCCTTCTTGTCGTCTGTGTACTCAAGATAGACGCTGTACTGGACGATCTGGCCGGGGATGCCGCGAGCTGGGTCGCCCGCCACAGCACGGTATATCGCATCCTCCACCTTTGACATATCGGGAGTGTTGGTGGGATTCTGCGTGATGGTGAACAAATTATCCAGAGTGTCTCCGGATCCGCCGAGCCTGTTCGCCAGCATGTGCCCACGCGCGTGACCCTCGTCGCCGTGGATAAAACCGGGTGGCCTTAGTGAATTTCTTGCGTCGGTCCCTTCGTCGAGCATGTCCCGAGTAATGGTTGCATGCATCTCGAAGGGACGCTTCGTGCCGTCTTCCCGGACGAACTGCACGCGCCCGCCCCACGTGGGGTCGGCCTCGCATCCGGCGAGACCGAGCGGGTCGATCAGGGTTAAGGGGTTGGCGACGTAGGCGTAGTGGTTGGCCGCGGGGGCGAGGCCGAGTGGGTCGGGGGTGATGTACCGGCCCAGGCCGGGGTCGTAGTAGCGGTTGACGTTGTAGTGCAGGCCCGTTTCGGCGTCGAAGTACTGGCCGGGCCAGCGCAAGGGGGTGTAGGCGGTGCTGCCACGGCTCCGCTGGGTGGCGCCCCACGCGGTAGCGCGGGTCCGCCAGGCGAGGGAACCGTCAGGGGCGAGGAGTTCGGTGGGACTCCCGGACAGATCGCTGACGATCGCGAAGAACCGGCGATCGATCTCCCGCTGCTCGCTGTCGGTCTTCCGCTCGCGCTGTGCCAGCGGTCGCAGCCCGGTGTAGTCCCAGACGAGCGTGGTGTCGTCCGTGCGCTGCTCGGCCAGCTGGGCCCCGTCCCAGCAGTAGTCCATGGCCTCGACGGTTCTGCCTTCGTCGTCCAGACGGCGTTTACCGATCCGGCGGCCGGTCGCGTCGTAGACATAGCGCCACCGGACCCCGCCAGGGGCCTCGACGTGGGTGAGCCGGTCCTCGGCATCCCATGTGAAGTGCCAGGTGAGACGCTTGCCGCTGAGGGTGGTCATCTGGCGTAATGTGATGCGGCCCTGTGCGTCATAGCCGTACCGGGTCCGCCCGGCGCGGGTGAGGCGCGTGCCGTCGTAGACCCGGTCGCCGGCGCTCTCCTGGCCCGGTGCGCGTGCGGGCAGCGCGGTATGGGTCTGGTCGCCGGCGGTGTTGTACGCGTACTGCTCACTCCACCCGCGCGCTTGGACCGCGGTGATTCGGCTTGCCGCGTCGAGCGTGTAGGTGCGGCGGCCCGAGAGGCTGTCGTCGATGGCGACGGGAGCGCCATCGGCCTGGTAGGTGAAGGCCCGCTCCAGAAGGTCGGCCTCGGTGGTGCTGACCTTCTGGTGGACGAGCCGGCCCACCGGATCCCAGTCCTGGCGGAGAGCGAGACCGTTGTCCAGGTGGCGTGCGGTCTCACGTCCCAGGGGGTCCCGGTCGAAGTGGAAGGTGTGGTCCCCGGCCGTGTAGGCGGCCAGCCCACTGTGGGTGTACGCGAGGGTGCTGTCGGCTCCGGACGGGGTGCGCCGGTGGGTGCGGCGGCCGAGTGCGTCGTAGGCGAGGGTGAGGGTGCGGCCGTTGACGGTCTCGGCGACCACGCGTCCAGCCCGGTCATGGTCGAGTGTGATGCGGGCGTGGGGGTTCGTGATCTCGCGGACGTGGCCGGTCTCGTCGTAAGCGATGGAGGAGAGGGAGCCGTCGTCGTGCTGGAGCCCGGTGACCCGGCCGAGGACATCGCGTTGGTAGGTCAGGCTCTGTCCGGCGGCATTGGTGCGGCGTACCAGGCGGCCAACGGCGTCGTGCTCGTAGGAGAGGGTGCGGCCGTCGAAGTCCGTCTCCGCTATCAGGCGACCCGCCGCGTCATAGGTGTACTGCCACTCCAGTCCCTGCGGGTTGGTGACCTTCGTCAGGCGCAGCTCCGTGTCGTGGGTGTACTGGTAGGTACCCCCGTCCTGGGCCTGGGTGGTGGCGGCGCGGTCGAAGTGGGTGACCGTCTGCGCGGTGGTCCGGCCCATGCGGTCGGTGTGCGTCAGAAGGTTGCCTTCGCCGTCCCATGTCCACACTTCACGGGTGCCGTCGGCCAACTCACGCCAAGCGGGCTTCCCTTCGACGGTCCACTCCTGGCGCACGCTGCCGCCCAGGGCGTCGGTGACGGTGGTGATGCGGCCGAAGGGATCCCGGCTGCAGGTGGCCGTTGTGCCGTCCGGTGCGGTGATGTGCATGGGGAGACCGGCCCGGTTCGTGGCGAACCGGGTGACGTCGCCGACCGCGTTGCGTAGGGCGGTCAGGTGTCCGCGGTGGTTGAACTCGTACTCGGTCCGCGCTCCTGTCGGCTCGATGGATGCCGTGAGGTTGCCGCGGTCGTCGTAGACGTAACCGTGCTGGATGCCGCCGCGCTCGATGACCTCGATCGGCAGGCGCAAGGCGTTGTACGTGGCCGTGGTGCGCACCCCGTCGGGGGCGATCAGGCCGACGACGCAACCGTGGGTGTCGCGTTCGAGGCGGGTGGTGTGGCCGAGGGCGTCGGTCTGCGCCAGGAGCCTGTCGTAGAGGTCGAACTCGAAGCGAGTGGTCGCGCCCAGCGGGTCGGTTTCAGCGACGACCTGCAGTCGTTCGTTGAGCTGGTAAACGCTCGTCGCGCCCGTGGAGTCGGTGTAGTGGGTTGTCCGCGCCTCGGTGTCGTAGGTGAAGGCGGAGGAGAGGTATCCGTCCGGGCCGGTGGTGCGGGCGATGCGTCCTGCCGTGTCGTAGAGGTACTGGTAGGTGGAGTTGTTGCGGTCGGTCCATGAGGTGATGCGGCCGTCCGGGTCGTAGGTGAACCGCAGCGGCAGGCCGCTGGAGTTGGTGACCGCGTCGAGGTTGCCCTGCTCGTCGTAGCCGTAGGTCATGACGGTGACCGGACCGTCTGGGGTGCGCAGGGCGAGTTCGCGTATTCGGCTGTCCTGGACGTTCAGCAGCGCCTGGTAGCCGCCGTCGTGCGTGACGGCGATCGGGGAGCCGTCACCGCGGCGGTCGAAGGCGATCCGGTTGTTGTTGCGGTCCTCGATTTCGCTGAGCCAGTAGGCGATGGACGCGCTGTAGGGGCTGCCCGTGAACCACCTGGTCAGCCCGGTGTCCGGGTCGGTGATGCGATAGCTGGTCTCGGCGTTGCTCTCCTCGCCGAACGACAGCGGCAGCCGTGGCCCTTCCAGCGGCATGACCGGCTCGGGGTCCTGCGGACGTGGCAGGCGTGGGTAGACCAGGAGCGAGCCGTCCTCACGGGCCCAGATGGCGCCGCCACCAAGCGGGTCGAGTTCGATGCGCTCGTCGAGTGTGGAGGCCCAGCTCCTGCCGAACCATTGGCCGTAGCGGTAGCTGGAGATGTGGGTGCGCCGCAGGACGAGGGGCAGCACGCCGGGCAGGGCCAGGTCCGTCTGGGGCAGCACCATCTCGCCCGACGCCAGGTCGACCGGATCGGTCAGGCAGCGCCGCTTGTTGAGCGGGATGCCCTTGCCTCGCGGGTCGTCCTTGGCGTCGCGCAGCGAGTTGGGTTTGACGTGGGAGGCGCCGCCCTTGCCGCCCTTGGGGGCTTGCCGGCCGTCGTCGTCGCGCCTCTTCTTGCCGAAGGTCGCGCCGATGTCGATGTCGTTGTTCTTGTTGTCGGTGGAGATCTGCTTGACGGCCTTGGGCAGCTTGGTGCTGACGTGGTCGCCCATGGTCTTGAGCGCCTTCTCCAGGGCGTCCATGGCCTTGTCCGCGACCGGGTCGATGGCCTCCGCGATGCTGTCCCGCCCACGCGTGCGACCGTGATGCGATTTCGCCTTGCTCAGCTTTCCGGCGGTCTTGGTATGGAAGTTGACGCTCAGGCCGCTGAGCTGGGTGGAGGCGTGGTCGTGCTCGCCGTGGTCGATGCGCAGGCCCTTGGCGTTGCCGCCACCGCCACCAGCAGGGGCTCCCGCGGAGGCCAGGTGCATGCCCTCCTTCGCTCCCTGCACCCCGTCCTTGAAGCCCTCCTTGCCCGCCTGCTGCGCCTGCCCCAGATCCACGCCGTCCCGCAACCCCATGGCGGTGGCGCCCACTTGGACCACCAGGTCGGCGGCAAGGTTTTCCAGCGCGGCCACGGCCGGTTCGGTCAGGGCCGCGACGATGTAGCCGACCGCCTCCTCCGCGCACTCCTTGATCAGGCGCCGCACCGCCTCCTGCGTCGCCCGTATCGCCCCCGCACCCAGCAGCGCCGACAGACCACCGGTCACCGGGATCAGCGACAGCGCGATACCGGCCTCACTGGCCAGATACCCGAGCTGGACGATGGCCGCGCCCTTCATCCCCTCGACCGCCGTCGCGGCCGTGTCCAGCGCACCGGCGATCGTGCGCGCCGCCGACGCGATGTCCTTGATGTGGGTGCCCTTGACCTTGCCCCAATGGAGATTGAGCGCGTCCAGCGCCTCCCCGTACCCCGACGACAGCAGCCGCTCCACATGACCGTTGGCCAGCTGCCCGTCGTCCTCGAGGTCTTCGGCGAACTCCCGCAGCGAGTCCGCCATGTCGCGGTACGCGTCCTCGTCGATGTTCGGCCACGAAACGCCGATCACATCCAGCAGCGTGTCGGCCCAGTCCGGCACCGTGACGGCCACGTAGCCCATCCCCCCGATTGTGCATGTGTGTTCGCTGAAAATAAGTGCGAACTAAGTTTCACATCTATCCACTTCCGACCGCAGAAGGCGCACCGGGAGCCCCTGGGTAGGATCAGCCCCCACACGGGGGACGGGGATGGACGATGAGGCGATTCGTACGCGCGCGCCGCAGGACCGCTTGGGCGGGTGTCGCCATCGCGGTGGCGGTGGCGGCGGGGTTGGGTACGTGGGCCACGGGCACGTGGCCGTTCGACGGCGGGGACACGTACTGCTGGGGCGCGTGGGAAGAGGACAGCGGGCCTAAGTTCCTGAGCGGTGAGGCCGAGCGTGCGGCCGAGGAGACCGCGCCGACCGCGGGGCGGCCGCGCGGCCGGTGCACCGTCGCGCTGCGTGCCGAGGACGTCGGCAGTGATGGCGAGAAGAACGTCGACACGACCGAGATCAGGGTCGGTTACGGCCCCGCGCCCGAGGGTGCCGCGCGGCGTATGACGTGGATCGGCGGGTATCTCAACGGCCGTGCGATGCCGCTGCCGGACGGGCTGCCGGGCGTCACGGACGGCAAGCACGCGCTGTTGGTGCTGCCCGAGCGGTGCGACACGCGGGACGGACGGCCGACCGCCGTCACCCTGGACGCGAAGGCGGAAACGACCTGGAGCGGCCGCACGTTGCCGGCCGACCCGGGGCTCGGCGACGCCCGTTCCGTGGCCGAGCTGCTGGTGGCGGCCGCCAACCGGGGTATGGAGGCGGCGGGGTGCGCCGCGTCGGAGCCGCTGCGGGTCGTCTCGCCGGTGCTCACCCTGCCCGAGGACGTGGAGTCCTTCCGTTCCCCCATGTGCCGGATCAGGGGACTGGACCTCGGCGCGGCGGCGGAGGACCTGGAGTACCAGGTCGGTGCGGTCACCCGGGACCTCCAGTTCTGTTCGGTGCGGACAAGGCCCGGCGGTGACCCGTACTTCGACGCCCTGATGGTCGCCCAGCCACGGCTCTCCGCGCTGTTCGACGGCGCCACGGGCGGCAAGGCGCCCGCGCGTGGCTGGCGCGGCACGGGGGTGTTCGCCGACGACTACAAGGTCGTACGGGCCGACTGCGCGGGGCGCCCCGCCACCTTCGCGATGCTGGCCCCGTCCCTGCGGCGCCAGACCGCACCGCACTTCGTCGCCTTCACCAACGCCGTGACCCGACGCATCGGTTGCGCGCCCGTCGCACCCGGGGGGTCCGGCCGATGACCGACGTGGACAGCGGCGAGGACAACCGGTGGTGGCGGCGTCTGACCCGCGGACGGCTGCGGCTCGCCGTGACCATGGGGGTGGCCGGAGCCGTCGCCGGGGCGCTGCTCGGCGGCGCGGGGGTCGCCTGGCAGGCGGAGACGGGCCCGTTCGCGGACGACCGGGCCTGCTGGGGCGCGCTCGCCGGGGACGACGTGGCGGCGCTGTTCGACGGCAAGACGGACATCGAGACGTCCGAAGTGCCCCTCACCACCGGCCGCGCGGGCAGTGAGGGACCGTCGGGCATCTGCCGTCTCACCTCGCCGCGCGGCTGGCGGATCACCGTCCAGGCGCACCGGCTGGACTCCCGGTTCGGCGGGGCGGGCGACCGGTGGGCCGATGAGTACCTGTCCTCCCGGCTCACTCCGCTGGGCGGCGGCCTGCTGGGCATGGCCTCGGACACCCGGGCGTGGCTGGCGGTGCCCGAGGGCTGTGCCGGCCGGCAGGCCGATATCGACGGCCCCGTGGTGATCGACATGGATGCGGGCTGGACCATCTACGACGACGAGGTCAACACCGCGGCCCGCGATCGGCTCGCCCGCGCGGTGGTGAAGCTCGTCAACGGCTACATGGCCGACCGGAGGTGTTCCGGCACCCTGGCCGACCCGGTGGACCGGTTGCCGAAGCCGGCGCGGTTCCTGGACGAGAAGCCGGACGCCCTGTGCGGTATCGAGGGGCTGCGGTTCCCCGGCGCGGGCGAGCGCGACGCGCTGGGCCGTCCCATGGTGACCCGGGGCGCGGGCCCGGTGCGCACCTGCGACCGCCATGTGCTCTTCGGCCACCCCGAACTGCGGCTGATGACGGTCGAGGACCCACGGCTGGCCGCGCTCTACGGGCCCCTGTCCCTGGACGGCGCCGCCCACCGGATCAGGGCCCGTGGCCAGGACGGAACCGGGTTCGTCCGCGACGACCTGGGCCTGTTCCAGGCCGAGTGCCAGACCGGGGACGTCACCTTCCTGGTGCGGGCGGACGACGGCAGCCGTCCCGGTGCCATCCGGGCGCTCCTCCCCCGCTATGTGGCCGCGGAAGCCGACCGCATCGGCTGCGGGCCGCTCCGTATCACCGTGCCCGGGGACGCCTGACGGGCCGGGGCTCCGGCCCTCCCGGAGGGGGCCGGACCTGCCGCCGTGCGGGGCTCGTCGCTTAGGCTCGGCAGCGGGCCTTGATCACGGCAGGGCGTGGGACGCCAGACACGGGACGGAGGCGGCGCGCATGGCCGTACCGCAGGGACGCAGGAGCAGCACCTTCACCCGGCTGCTCCGGCACGGCTTCACCGACCCCTCCGCCGCTCAGCGGCTGCTGGACTCGCCCGAGGTGGCGGGCGTACGGGCCGACTCGGTGCTGCTGGACGCGCTGGGCGGGACCGCCGATCCGGATCTGGCGCTGCGCGGTCTGGTGCGGCTGGTGGAGGCGCTGCCGGAGGACGCCGGGGACGGCGAGGAGGCGGGGTCGCGGCAGGCGTTGCTGGACACGCTGGTCACCGCCAAGCCGCTGCGGGACCGGCTGCTGGGGGTGCTCGGGGCGTCCGAGGCGCTGGGCGATCATCTGGCGCGGCATCCGCAGGCCTGGCACGCGCTGCTGACGTACGAGCCCGCGGATCTGCATCCGGCGACGCCCGAGTTCGAGCAGGCACTGGCCGAGGGGATCTGGGGCGGGCCGGGGGCGGGGATGCCGCGGCCGGACGCGCTGCGGGTGGCGTACCGCAAGGCGCTGCTGGCGATCGCGGCGCGCGATGTGTGCGGGACCACCGATGTCACGCAGGCGGCGGCCGAGCTGGCGGATCTGGCGACGGCGACGCTGCGGGCGGCGCTGGAGATCGCGGCCGAGGAGCAGCCCGAGGACGCCGCCGCGTGCCGGCTGGCGGTGATCGGGATGGGCAAGTGCGGCGGGCGCGAGCTGAACTACGTCTCGGACGTCGACGTGATCTTCGTGGCGGAGGCCGTGGACGGGGTCGAGGAGGGCAAGGCCGTGCAGGCGGCCACCCGGCTGGCCGCGCGGCTGATGCGGATCTGCTCGGATGTGACCATCGAGGGCACGATCTGGCCGGTGGACGCCAATCTCCGGCCGGAGGGGCGCAACGGTCCGCTGGTGCGGACGCTCTCCAGCCATCTGGCCTACTACCAGCGGTGGGCCAAGACGTGGGAGTTCCAGGCGCTGCTGAAGGCCCGGCCGGTGGCGGGCGACGGCGCGCTGGGGCAGGCGTATGTGGACGCGCTGGCGCCGCTGGTGTGGCAGGCGTCCGAGCGCGAGAACTTCGTACCCGATGTGCAGCAGATGCGCCGCCGGGTCGTCGAGAACATCCCGGTCGCGGAGATCGACCGGGAGCTGAAGCTGGGCCCCGGGGGCCTGCGGGACGTCGAATTCGCCGTGCAGATGCTGCAGTTGGTGCACGGGCGGAACGACGCGTCGCTGCGCAGCGGCACCACGCTGGACGCGCTCGCCGCGCTGGCGGCGGGCGGCTACGTGGGGCGTTCGGACGCGGCCGCGCTGGACGAGGCGTACCGCTTCCTGCGCTCCATGGAGCACCGGATCCAGCTGTACCGGCTGCGCCGCACCCATCTGGTGCCGGAGGACGAGGCGGATCTGCGGCGGCTGGGCCGGTCGCTGAACTTCCGTACGGAGCCGGTGGCCGAGCTGGGGGCGGCGTGGCGGCGGTACGCGCGCGAGGTGCGGCGGCTGCACGAGAAGCTGTTCTACCGGCCGCTGCTGGACGCCGTCGCCCAGCTGGAGCCGGGTGAGGCCCGGCTCAGCTCCCGGGCGGCGGGGCAGCGACTCGAGGCGCTGGGCTACGCCGATCCGGCCGGCGCGCTGCGTCATCTGGAGGCGCTGGCGTCCGGGGTGAGCCGCAAGGCGGCCATTCAGCGGACGCTGCTGCCGGTGCTGCTGGGCTGGTTCGCCGATTCCGCGGACCCGGACGCCGGACTGCTGGGCTTCCGCAAGGTCTCGGACGCGCTGGGCAAGACGCCCTGGTACCTGCGGCTGCTGCGGGACGAGGGCGCGGCCGCGGAGAATCTGGCGCGGGTGCTCTCGGCGGGACGGCTCGCTCCCGATCTGCTGCTGCGCGCCCCGGAGGCGGTCGCCCTGCTCGGCGATCCGGAGGGGCTGCGGCCGCGCGGCCGGGACCATCTGGAGCAGGAGGTGCTGGCCGCGGTGGGCCGCGCGGACGGGGCCGAGCAGGCGGTGGCGGCGGCGCGCGGGGTGCGGCGGCGCGAGCTGTTCCGTACGGCCGCGGCGGATGTGATCGAAAGCGCGCGGCTGGCCAACGGGTCGGTACGGCCCACCGTGAGCTGGCCGCCGCCGGGCGGCGAGGAGACCCCCGCCGCGACGAAGGCCGCCGCGACCGCCGCCGTACCGTCGAGGACGCCGGAGGTGCCCCGCGCGCTGCGCGACTCCGAGCCCCACGTGCCGGCCCGCCCCGCGGGCCATGCGCCCCCGGCCGAGGAGCACCGGGACGCGGCGGCGCTGGCCGACCTGGTCGGCGACGCCGTCTCCGACCTCAACGCGGCGACCATCGCGGGCGCGCTGCGCGCCGCGGTCCGCGACACCTGGGGCGACGAGCTGCCCACCCGCTTCGCCGTGATCGGCCTGGGCCGGTTCGGCGGCCATGAGCTGAGCTACGGCTCGGACGCGGACGTGCTCTTCGTCCACGAGCCGCGCGAGGGCGCCGACGAACAGGAGGCATCGCGGGCCGCGTTCGCCGTGGCCAACGAGATGCGGCGGCTGCTGCAGCTGCCCACCGTCGATCCGCCGCTGCTCATCGACGCCGATCTGCGCCCGGAGGGCAAATCCGGCCCGCTGGTGCGCACGCTCGCCTCGTACGCCGCGTACTACCGGCGCTGGTCGCTGGTCTGGGAGAGCCAGGCGCTGCTGCGCGCCGAGCCGGTCGCGGGCGACCCGGACCTCGGGGCGCGCTTCATCGAGCTGATCGACCCGCTGCGGTATCCGGCCGAGGGGCTGGGTGAGGACGCCATCCGCGAGATCCGCCGGCTGAAGGCGCGGATGGAGTCCGAGCGGCTGCCCCGGGGCGCCGATCCGACCACCCACACCAAGCTGGGCCGCGGCGGTCTCAGCGATGTGGAGTGGACGGTGCAGCTGCTCCAGATGCGCCACGGCTGGGAGCAGCCGGGCCTGCGCACCACCCGCACCCGCCGGGCCCTGGCCGCGGCGCACGCGGCCGGGCTGATCGGCACCGAGGACGCCCAGACCCTGGACGAGGCGTGGGTGCTGGCGACCCGGGTCCGCAACGGCGTGATGCTGGTCCGCGGCCGCCCGGGCGACACCTTCCCCAGCGACTCGCGCGAACTGGCCGCGGTGGGCCGCTACCTGGGCTACGGCCCGGGGCATGTGGGCGAGATGCTGGACGACTACCGCCGTACGACGCGCCGGGCGCGGGCGGTGGTGGAGCGGCTGTTCTACGAGTACGAGGCCTGACGGCCCTGCCGCCGCCCTGGCCTCGCCGGCCCGGCGGCGGCAGGGGGCCACGTGCGGCGGGACGTCAGCCCGGCGAGCCTGCCCCGGAGCGGTCCGACGGGGCCGGGGGCTTGACCGCGAGGACGGGGACGGGGCTCTGCAACAGCAGCCGCTGGCTCACGCTGCCCAGCAGGGCCTTGCCCACCGGTGAGCGGCGGCGGATGCCGATGATGAGCCGGTCGACGGCGGGGCGGGCCTCGATCTCGTCCAGGACGGCGTCGACGGGGTCCCGGTCGCCGGGTCCGCTGCGCTCGACCAGCGTGACCTTGAGGTCTTCGGGCAGGCCGGAGTGGTCCAGTGCCGACAGGCGCAGGTTGACGACCACCAGATCGGTGCCCAGCAGCCGGGCTTCGGCGATGCCCGCGGCCAGGGCGTGGTCTCCTTCGCGGCCCTCGGCGACGGCAGTCATGACGGTCATGTGGGGTGAACCCTTCTCTCGGGGCGGGTGTCGGCGCGGGGCGGGTCAGGAGTAGCGGGCGCGGAAGTCGTCCTCCAGCTCCTCCAGCGAGCGGTCCTTGGTCTCGGGGACGCAGGTCCCGATGAAGACGAGGGCCAGCACCCCGAAGGCGGCGAAGGCGAGGAAGGTGTTCGAGATGCCCAGGGCCTTCACCACGGGCGGGAAGCCGAGGGCGACCAGGGCGTTGGCCATCCACAGGACGAAGATGCTGATGCCGATCGCCATGCTGCGGATCTTCAGCGGGAACATCTCGGAGAGGATGAGCCAGACCAGCGGGCCGATGGTGGCCTGCATGGAGAAGACGAAGAGCACGACGAACACCAGGATGAACCAGGCCTTCGCGCCGCCGTCGGGCATCAGCATCGCGGAGAGGCCGACGAGCAGGTGGAACGTCGTGGTCAGGGTGAACCCGCCGAGCAGCATGGTGCGCCGCTTGACCTTGTTGATCACGGCCAGGCCCACGGTGATGCCGATGACGCTGAAGGCGCCGTTCAGGGTGTTGGCGATGATGGCCGAGTTGCCCGAGAACCCGGCGTCGCCGAGGAGCTGTGTGCCGTAGTACATGACGGAGTTGATGCCGGTGAACTGCTGGCAGATGCCCAGCGCGGCCCCGATCAGGATGAGGACGCGGACCCATCGCACCCCGAGGTCGACCGCGCCGGCGGTCTTGGCGGCCCGCTCCTCCTCGGCGAGCCGGTGGACCTCGGCCATCTCGGCGCGGGCGCGTTCGTCGGTGCGGACCTGGGAGAGGACCGCGAGCGCCTCCTCGTCGCGGCCCTGGGCGACCAGCCAGCGCGGGCTCTCCGGCAGCCGCAGCATGCCGATGAACAGCCCGATCGCGGGCAGGACGGCGACCAGGAGCATGAGCCGCCAGATGCCGTCGGTCTCGCCCCAGACGTTGAAGATGAGCGCGTTGATGACGAACGCGGCGAACTGGCCGCTCACGATCATCACTTCGTTGCGGGTGACGATGCTGCCCCGGCGTTCGACCGGGGCGATCTCGGCCAGGTAGACCGGCACCGTCGCGGAGGCGCCGCCCACGGCGAGCCCGAGGATGAACCGGAACAGGGCGAGGATCTGCCAGTTCGGCGACAGGACGCAGCCCAGGGTGCCGAGCATGAACACCAGGGCCAGCACGATGATGTTGTGGCGGCGGCCGTACCGGTCGGACAGGGCTCCGCCGATCATGGCCCCGAAGGCGGCGCCGAAGACCAGGATGCTGACGACCACTCCCTCGGTGAACGCGGTGAGACCGAGATCGGCGGTGAGCGGTTCGAGAGCACCGTTGATCACGCCGGTGTCGTAACCGAACAGCAGGCCGCCGAAGGTCACGATGACGGAGACCAGGCCCAGCCGTCGCGCATGGGGGCCCGGTGCGTCCGGGGGGAGGCCGAGGGAGGCGGGGCTCGGGCTGATCCTGGTCATGCCGGTGGCTCCTCTTCGGGCGTTCGTGAGGCGTGAGGGAGATGAGGGGGGCGGGTCCGCCGGGCCCGCGGGGTCGGCCGGGTCCGCCCGGTCACCGTGGCGCCGCGGCCGGTTCGGCCGGTTCGGCCGGTTCGGCCGGTTCGGCCGGTTCGGCCGGTTCGGCCGGTTCGGCCGGTTCGGCCGGTTCGGCCGGTTCGGCCGTGAGTGCCGCGCGCAGCAGGCCGACCGAGCGGCGGACGCCGTCGGTGGGCGTGCGGGCGAGGTCTTCGTGCTCGATGCTCAGCGTCCCGGCGTAACCGGAGGCCCGGAGTGCAGTGATGAACGCGGCCCAGAAGGCGGTGCCGCCGGGGTGGCCCTCGCCGAGGGTGACGTAGTTCCAGGACCGCTCGTGGACGCGGTCGAACGGCAGGGTCTCCAGCCGCGACGTCAGCCCCTGCCGCTCGGAGGCGAGCCGGGTGTCCTTGGCGTGTACGTGGTAGACGGCATCGCCGAGCGCCTCGACGCTCCGGATGGGATCGGCGCCCATCCACATCAGATGGCTGGGGTCCATGTTGGCGCCGACGACGGGGCCGACCGCCTCGCGCAGCCGCAGCAGGGTCGGGGCGTTGTAGACGAGCTGGTGGGCGTGCATCTCCAGGGCCAGCCGCACGCCATGGTCGCGGGCGAAGCCGGCGAGCCGCCGCCAGTAGGGAACGGCGGCCTCCCACTGGCGTTCCAGCACCTCGGTGTTCTCGGGCGGCCAGCAGGTGGTGATCCAGTTCGGGGTGGTGTCGCCCGGCGCGGCCGGGAGCCCGGACATGAGGACGACCGTGTCCACGCCGAGCAGACCGGCGAGCCGGATCGTGCCGTGGACGACGCGGTCGTGCTCGGCGCCGGTGACCGGGTGGAGCTGGTTCCCGTTGGCGTTGAGCGCCGAGACGCGCAGCCCCCGGCGGCTCACCGCCGCGCTCAGTTCGGCACGGGCGGTCTCGTCGGCGAGCAGACGGTCGAGGTCGACATGGGGCGCGGTGGACCAGTTGCCGGTGGCGAATTCGACGGTGTCGAGCCCCAGGTCGGCGGCGAGGTCCAGCGTCTGGGTCGTGCTCAGCGCCGCGACGCTGTCGGTCATCAGTCCGATGTCCATGCTCGTGTCTCCTCGTTGAGGCGTGGGGACGTGGTGCGGGGGCCGTGTGTGCGGGCGGGGGAGGTCGAGGGAGCCGTGGTGAGGGGGCTCGGAAGGCGGCAGCGGTGATGGCGGGGTGGCCTCGGCGGATGCGGTGGGCCCGGTGCCGAGTGGGTGCGGGCATCGGGCAGGGTTCCGCCGCTGCGGCAGCGCCCGCGGCGTCGTGGGTGACGCACAGCCAGGCGCTTGTTCGTACTACTAATACGTACTAGTTCCCCGGTACTATGTGCCTCGGTGCTATGCATGTCAATACCTGAACGCGGGAGGCGCACATGCGGGATCCAGAGGTCACCGGCCGGCCGGGCGAACTCGGATCCCCTCCGGGGCGCCCGAAACGCCCCACCATGTCCGATGTCGCGGCGCGCGTCGGGGTCTCACAGGCCCTCGTATCGCTGGTGTTCCGCAATCAGCCCGGCGCGAGTTCCCTGACCCGCCAGCGCGTGTTCCAGGCGGCCGAGGAGCTGGGCTACCGCCCGGACACCGCCGCCCAGCTCCTGCGCCGCACCCGCAGCCGCCAGTTGGGCGTGCTGTTCACCATGCGCCACCCGTACGACGTGGGCATCGTCGAAGCCCTCTACCCCGCCGCCCAGAAGCACGGCTACCACCTCGCGCTCAGCGCCATGGTCGCCACCCGGGACGAGCGCCAGGCGGTGGAGCAGCTGCTCGGGCTGCGCAGCGAGGCCATCATCATCATCGGCGCCGAGTCCAGCCCGCAGCACCTGGTCACGGTCGCGGGCCACACGCCCCTCATCGAGATCAACCCGTGCACGAGGGCCGCCGGCGTGGACGTCGTGCGGACCGCCAACAGCAAGGGGATACGGGAGGCCGTCGACCACCTCACCGCGCTCGGCCACCGCGCCATCACCCACATCGACGGCGGCACGATGCCCGCCGCCGACGAGCGGCGCCGCGGATACCGCACCGCCATGCGCCGCCATGGGCTGGCCGAGCACATCCGGATCCTGCCCGGCGACTACACCGAGGAGTCCGGGGCCCGGGCGGCCCGGGACCTCCTGCGGCAGGGCGAGCTGCCCACCGCGATCATCGCGGGCAACGACCGCTGTGCCCACGGCGTGCTGAACACGTTCCTGCGCGCGGGCCTCACCGTGCCGACGGACGTGTCCATCGTCGGCTACGACGACAGCCAGCTCGCCCAGCTGTCGTTCGTCGACCTCACCTCCGTGCGCCAGGACGCCGCCGAGGTGGCCGGGCTCGCGGTCCAGGCCGCCGTCGAACGTCTCGACGAGGGGCGCACCGCGGACCGTGACATCGTCATCGACCCCACCCTCGTCGTCCGCGGCAGCACCGGTCCGCCCCGCGACCGGTAGGCCCGGCACACGGCGCGGACCGGGCCGTACCGCCGCGCGGGCTTACAGCACCGGCAGGCTCTTGCGCAGCTCGAAGGGGGTCACCTCGGAGCGGTACTCCTCCCACTCCTGCTTCTTGTTGCGCAGGAAGAAGTCGAAGACGTGCTCGCCCAGGGTCTCGGCGACCAGTTCGCTGCGCTCCATGAGGTTGATGGCCTCGCCCAGGTTCTGCGGCAGCGGCTCGATGCCGAGCGAGCGGCGCTCGGCGTCGGACAGCGCCCAGACGTCGTCGTCGGCGCCCGCCGGGAGTTCGTAGCCGCCCTCGATGCCCTTGAGGCCCGCGGCCAGCAGCACGGCGTAGGAGAGGTAGGGGTTGGCGCCGGAGTCGAGGGAGCGCACCTCGACCCGGGTGGAGCCGGTCTTGCCGGGCTTGTAGAGGGGGACCCGGACGAGGGCGGAGCGGTTGTTGTGGCCCCAGCAGATGTACGAGGGGGCCTCGCCGCCCGCGCCCGCGGTGCGCTGGGAGCCGCCCCAGATGCGCTTGTAGGAGTTGACCCACTGGTTGGTCACGGCGGAGATCTCCCCGGCGTGGCGGAGCAGCCCGGCGATGAAGGAGCGGCCGACCTTGGAGAGCTGGAACTCGGCGCCCGACTCGTAGAACGCGTTGCGGTCGCCCTCGAAGAGGGAGAGGTGGGTGTGCATGCCCGAGCCGGGGTGCTCGGAGAACGGCTTCGGCATGAAGGTGGCCTGGACGCCCTGCTCCAGCGCGACCTGCTTCATGACCAGGCGGAAGGTCATGATGTTGTCGGCGGTGGAGAGCGCGTCGGCGTAGCGCAGGTCGATCTCCTGCTGGCCGGGGGCGCCCTCGTGGTGGGAGAACTCGACCGAGATGCCCATCGATTCGAGCATGGTGATGGCCTGGCGGCGGAAGTCCATGCCGATGTTCTGCGGGGTGTGGTCGAAGTAGCCGGAGGAGTCGGCGGGCACCGGGCGGGTGCCGTCCATGGGCTTCTGCTTGAGCAGGAAGAACTCGATCTCGGGGTGGGTGTAGAAGGTGAAGCCGAGGTCGGAGGTCTTGGCGAGGATGCGCTTGAGCACGTAGCGCGGGTCGGCGAAGGAGGGGGAGCCGTCCGGCATGAGGATGTCGCAGAACATCCGGGCGGTCCCGGGGGCCTCGGCGCGCCAGGGCAGGATCTGGAAGGTGCCCGGATCCGGCTTGGCGATCATGTCGGACTCGTAGACCCGGGCGAAGCCCTCGATCGCGGAGCCATCGAAGCCGATGCCCTCGTCGAAGGCGCCCTCCAGCTCGGCGGGGGCGACGGCCACGGACTTGAGGAAGCCGAGGACGTCGGTGAACCACAGCCGCACGAACCGGATGTCGCGCTCTTCGAGGGTACGGAGCACGAACTCCTGCTGCTTATCCATGGTCCCCTATCCTTGCAGGTCAAACGGCTCTTTCAGCGGGCGCGGGGCACCTCGACGTCCCCAGTATCACGCGGCGGGGTTTCGGCGAGGTTTCGGACCCGTCCGGACCCGCTCCTCGCGCTCCTCCCGCTCCGACACGATGTGTGCATCGTACTTTCATGCGGCCCGCCGGCGGACCCGCGCCGGGCCCGCGCTGATCGCGGCACGGGGACGCCCCCGGCCGCACGATGCCCCCTTTCATACCCCTTGGGGGTAAGCTGTCGTATTGTCACGATCATCAGAGGATGAGACCGGGGAGACGGCGGTGCGCGAACGCCACCGGCTGCTGGTGCAGCGCATATAGCGGCGCGTCCGCCGCCTCCCGCCCCGATGCGGCGCGGGACGCGGCGGACGCGGCCGCCGCCCATGCGCACATCTCCCACCAGCATTGGGGTCCCCACTCATGCACGCACACTCTCGCCGCGCCGTGCTCGGCGCGGGAATCGCCGTCGCGAGCGGCGGTCTGCTCGGCGCCTGCAGCCCCTCCGGCGGCGGAAACGGAATGGACAGCTCCGGGCTGGACGGGCAGGCGGGACCGGCCGCGGCAACCCCGTCGGAGTACATCTCCCCGCACGGCCCGGAGGTCCGGGACCGCGAGGACCGGCGCGGCCCGGGGCCAGTCCGGCGGCTCCAGCTCACCGCCACCGCCACCACGCTGGACCTCGGCGCCCGCCAGGTGAAGTCCTGGGCGTACGAGGACCAGCTGCCCGGCCAGGCGATCCGGGTCACCGCGGGCGAAACCCTCGCCCTCACCCTGGTCAACCAGCTGCCGCAGCCCACCACGCTGCACTGGCACGGCATCCGGCTGCGCAACGACATGGACGGCGTCCCCGGCATCACCCAGCCGCCGATCGCCACCGGCGCGGCCTTCGACTACCGCTTCACGGCGATCAACCCGGGCACCTACTGGATCCACCCCCACGCCGGTGTCCAGCTCGACCGGGGGCTGTACGCGCCGATGATCGTCGAGGACCCGCGGGAGCCGCTGAAGTACGACAAGGAGTGGATCGTCGTCCTCGACGACTGGCTCGACGGGGTCGGCGGCAACACCCCCGACAAGGTGCTGGCCCGGCTGAACGGCGGCCGGCCCATGGCCCACGGGACGGACGCCCAGCCGATGGCCCACGGGACGGCGGCCCGGCCGCCGGGCCAGGGGCCGGAGACGGCCGCGAGCGGTATGCCGCCGATGTCCCGGCCCGGCGGCGACCCGTCCCCCTCCCCCACCCGCTCCGCCCCGTCCGGCCTGCTGACGGGCGCCCCGAGCGAGCTGCTGGGCGGTGAGGCGGGCCATGTCGCCTACCGGTACTACCTCATCAACGGGCGCACCCCCGACTCCCCGCAGGTCTTCCGGGCCAAGCGCGGCGACCGCATCCGGATCCGCATCATCAACGCGGGCGGCGACACCGCCTTCCGGGTGGCGCTCGGCGGCCACCGGATGACCGTCACCCACACCGACGGCTATCCCGTGCGGCACACCACCACCGACGCGCTGCTGCTGGGCATGGGCGAGCGGTACGACGTGCTGGTCACCGCGAAGAGCGGGGTGTTCCCGTTCGCCGCCCTCGCCGAGGGCAAGAGGCGGTCCACGCTGGCCGTGCTCCACACGAGCGGCAAGGGCGCCAGGAAGTTCAAGCGCCCCAAGGAACTGGACGGCGAGCTGGTCCGGGCCGACCAGCTGAAGGCCGCGGAATCGGTACGGCTGGAGCCGCGCCCGCCGGACCGCACGCTCCGGCTGCGGCTGACGGGGTCGATGCGGAAGTTCGACTGGGCGATCAACGACAGGCCGTACGAGCCGACGCAGCGCTATCCGGTGCGGGAGGGCGAACGGGTCCGGCTGACCTTCATCAACGCCACCGAGATGTGGCACCCCGTGCATGTGCACGGCCACACCTACGAGCTGCCGGACGGCGGGCCGCGCAAGGACACCACGATCCTGCTGCCGCACCGGAAGGTGAGCGTCGACTTCGACGCGGACAATCCGGGGCTGTGGATGATCCACTGCCACAACGTCTACCACTCGGAGTCGGGGATGATGACCGTCCTCGGCTACCAGAAGTAACCACGGCCGGTGGGGGCCGGGGCCCGGGCAGGAGACCTCGGACACGCACCGGTTATCGCGTCAGACAGACGATTACACTGGGCGCCGTGCCTCAACTTCGCCTCGCTCTGAACCAGATCGACTCGACCGTCGGCGACCTCGCCGGGAACGCCGAGTCGATAGTCCACTGGACCCGGCACTCCGCCGAGCAGGGCGCCCATCTGGTGGCGTTCCCCGAGATGGCGCTGACCGGGTACCCCGTCGAAGACCTCGCGCTGCGCTCCTCCTTCGTGGAGGCGTCACGCGCCGCGCTGCGCGCGCTGGCCGAGCGGCTGGACGCCGAGGGCCTGGGCGAGCTGCCGGTGATCGTCGGCTATCTCGACCGCAGCGAGCGGGCCCGGCGCTACGGCCAGCCCGCCGGCTCCCCGCAGAACGCCGCCGCCGTGCTGCACCGCGGCTCCGTCGTCCTCACCTTCGCCAAGCACCACCTGCCGAACTACGGCGTCTTCGATGAGTTCCGTTACTTCGTGCCCGGCGACACCATGCCCGTCGTCCGCGTCCACGGCATCGACGTCGCGCTCGCCATCTGCGAGGACCTGTGGCAGGACGGCGGCCGCGTGCCCGCCGCGTGCTCCGCCGGGGCCGGACTGCTGCTGTCGATCAACGCCTCGCCGTACGAGCGCGAGAAGGACGACACCCGGCTGGACCTGGTCCGCAAGCGCGCCCAGGAGGCGGGCTGCACCACCGCCTACCTCGCGATGATCGGCGGCCAGGACGAACTGGTCTTCGACGGTGACTCGATCATCGTCGGCCGCGACGGTGAAGTGATCGCCCGCGCCCCGCAGTTCGCCGAGGGGTGCGTCGTGGTCGACCTCGACCTGCCCGCCGCCGACCCGGACGCCGTCCCCGAAGGCATCGTGGACGACGGCCTCCGCATCGACCACCGCACCCTCTCCGCCGCCCCGCTCCCCGCCTACGACCCGGAGCCGGGCCTCGCGGGCGGCGAGGCGGAGCGGCTCGACGACGACGAGGAGATCTACACCGCGCTGGTGGTCGGGCTGCGGGCCTACGTCGCGAAGAACGGCTTCCGCAGCGTGCTGATCGGGCTCTCCGGCGGCATCGACTCCGCCCTCGTCGCGGCGATCGCGTGCGACGCGGTCGGCGCGCAGAACGTCTACGGCGTGGCCATGCCGTCCCGCTACTCCTCCGAGCACTCGATCGCCGACGCGACCGAACTGGCGCGGCGCACCGGGCTCAACTTCCGCACCGTCCCGATCGCCCCGATGTTCGACGCCTACATGGGGTCGCTGAACCTCACCGGGCTCGCCGAGGAGAACCTGCAGTCGCGGCTGCGCGGCACGATGCTGATGGCGCTCTCCAACGAGGAGGGCCACATCGTGCTCGCCCCGGGCAACAAGTCCGAGCTGGCGTGCGGGTACTCGACGCTCTACGGGGACTCCGTGGGCGCGTACGGCCCCATCAAGGACGTCTACAAGACGTCCATCTTCCGGCTCGCCAAGTGGCGCAACCGCGCCGCGGAAGAGCGGGGCCAGACCCCGCCCATCCCCCAGAACTCCATCACCAAGCCGCCGAGCGCCGAACTGCGGCCGGGCCAGGTCGACACCGACTCCCTCCCGGACTACGACGTGCTCGACCGCATCCTGGAGCTGTACGTGGACCGCGACCAGGGGCGGCAGGAGATCGTCGCGGCGGGCTACGACGAGGAGCTGGTGACGCGGATCCTGCGGCTGGTCGACACGGCGGAGTACAAGCGCCGCCAGTACCCGCCGGGGACGAAGATCTCCGCGAAGGGCTTCGGCAAGGACCGCCGCCTCCCGATCACGAACCGCTGGCGCGAATCCGGCTGAGCCGGCGTGCGGGGTTCCGGTGCGGGTGCGGGGTGGGTACGCCTGGGGTTTGCTCCCGGTGCCGGGTGCGGGGCCTCCGGGGCAGGGCCCTGGACCGTATATTTACGGCGCCGCTGACGCAGAGCGTGTCGTGAACGTCGAGCGATCGGCGCCACACATACACGTCAGCGTCCAGGACCCCACCCCTGCGACCCCGCCCCCTCCCGCGTCGTAGGCGTCCACCCACCGGTGGCCCCGTCCCGGCCCACTTCCGGCCCGCCGGGAGGGCGGGCATCTGGAGGGGCCAGGCGTCCCGGGCCCCTCCCAACTCGGCCCCGCCCCGGCTCAGGGGCGCTGGACGGGGCAGGGCGCCCCGCCTCTCGCGCGTCGTAGCGGCCACTCATGGGTGGCCCCGGTTCCGGCCCGTTTCCGGCCCGCCGGAAGCGGGTGCCGGGCGGCGGCGCCACCCACGAGCCGCGTTCGGCCCGGCCTGGGGGGAGGTGCCACGCCCCTTCCACCGCATCGGCGGCCACCCGCCACCGGCCCGGCCCACGGCCCACTTCCGGCCCGCCGGGGACCGGGGCGCACCCTTCCGCGGGGTCCAAGGGCGCGGCTCCCTGGTTTCGGGGAGGGGCGGGGTGGGGGCTGAGTCCCCGGGGTCACGACGGGGGCGGGGGCAAGGGGGCCGGTGGGTCGGTGGGATGGGCCTGGAGTGACTGGAGCAGCAGGGCCACGAGGCGGCGGGAGGCGGCGGCGGAACCGATGCTTCCGTTGGCCATGATCAGCAGCTTGATGTCGCCCGGTACGAAGTCGGGCCGCAGCTGTCCGCTCCGCTGGGCGCGGCGCGTCAGCTCGGCGAAGCGGCGCACGTTGTGGTCGCGGACGCGCTCGAAGTCGGTGGCCAGGGAGTCGGGGAGGGTGGCGAGGAAGGCGGCGGTGAAGCCGCGGTCCGTGGCCTGCATGGCGCACACCTTCTCGATGAGCGCGCAGAAGCCGTGCCAGGGGTCGGGGTCGGCGAGGGCGGCGTCGAGGGACGCCACGCACTGGGCCAGCTGCTCGGCGAAGGTCTCGGTGACCAGCGCCTCCTTGGTGGGGAAGTGGCGGTAGAGGGTCGCGGGTCCGATGCCGGCGCGGCGGGCGATGGCGCGCATCGGCACGTCGAGCCCGTGCGCGGCGAAGGTGTGGTGGGCGACCTCGAGGATGCGGTGGCGGTTGCGCCGGGCGTCGGTGCGCTTCCGAGACGGTTCGTCGGCCATGTCTCTCACTTTACGCAGAAACGGACGCCCTGTTCCGATTCGTTGTTAGCGTCGGTGGAAGTCGAGCGAGAGGTACCGAAATGTTTGCTTTGCAGTACTCCGAGCTGGGCCCGCCGGAGGTGCTCACCGTCGGCGAGGCGGACGAGCCGCATGCCGGGCCCGGTGAGATCCGCATCGCCGTACGGGCCACTGGGGTCACCCCGAGTGACTGGAAGCTGCGGGCGGGGGCGATCCCAGCCGGGTTCCTGCCCGACCTGCCGCTGCCGCACATCCCCGGGATGGACGCCGCGGGGGTCGTGGACGAGGTCGGGGAGGGCGTCAGCGGGGTGGCGGTCGGGGACGCGGTGTTCGGGATCGTCGCCACCGACCGGCTCGGGGGCGCGGCCGCCGAGTTCGCCGTGCTGACCGCCTGGGCTGCCAAGCCGGACGCGCTGAGCTGGGAGGAGGCGGGCGGGGCGGCGGGCAACGTGGAGACCGCGACCCGCGCGCTGAACCTGCTGGGCGTCACCGCGGGTACGACGCTGCTGGTCGAGGGCGCGGCCGGGGGCGTCGGCACGGCGGTGGTGCAGCTCGCGGCCGCGCGAGGGGCCACCGTGATCGGTACGGCTCGGGAGATGAACCACGCGTTCCTCGCCGGGCTCGGGGCGACGCCCACCACGTACGGGCCCGGCCTCGGGGAACGGGTCGCGGCGCTGGCGCCCGGCGGGGTCGACGCGGTGCTGGACGCGGCGGGCTCGGGCTCGCTGCCGGATCTCGTCGCGATCGCGGGGGACGCGCGGCGGGTGGTGTCGGTGGCCGACATGGCCGCGCACGAGCACGGCGTGCATATGACCTGGGCCGGCAGCGGGGACGCGCCCGGCCACGACGGGCTCGCGGTGGCGGCGGCCCTGGCCGCCGAGGGCCGGTTCCGGGTGCCGCTGCACGGGGTGTTCCCGCTGACGGACGCGGCGAAGGCGCACGAGCTGAGCGCCACCGGCCGCACCCGGGGGAAGATCGTGCTCACGGTGCCGTAGACGCACGCATGCGCCCCCGCCGTGCGGCGGGGGCGCATGGACAGAAGGTCAGCGCACCTCGGACAGCGTGGGCACCGAATCGCTGCCCGCGACGACGCGGGACTTCTCCGAGGAGCCGCGGTCCAGCAGGCCCGCGGTCACGGCTATCGCCAGGCCGACCACCGCGAGCGCCGCGCCGACCAGGGTCGGGGAGGTCCAGCCCCAGCCGGCCGAGATGGCGGCGCCGCCGGCCCAGGCCCCGCCCGCGTTGGCGAGGTTGAAGGCCGAGTGGTTGGAGGCGGAGGCGATGGTCGGGGCGTGCTTCGCCTTGTTCATGACGAGCATCTGCAGCGGCGTGGTGGTCATGAAGCCCACCGCGCCGAGCAGGACGACCGAGACCAGCGCCGCCCACTTGATGTGCACGGTGAAGTCGAACACCACCAGCATCACGGCCAGCGCGGCCAGCGACCCGTACAGCGTGGGCCGCAGCGCGCGGTCGGTGAGCGGTCCGGCGACCAGCGCGCCGAGGGTCATGCCGATGCCGAAGAGGGCGAGCACGATCGTGACGGAGGACTCGGCGAAGCCGGTGACCTCGGTCACCATCGAGGCGAGGTAGCTGTAGACGGCGAAGACGCCGGCGAAGCCGAAGACCGCGGTGAGCAGCCCGAGCAGCACCTGCCGGTTGCCGAGGGCGCGCAGTTCGTGCGCGAGGCCGCCGTGCTGGTTCTGCGGCACCTGCGGGACGAGCCGGGCGAGGGACGCCATGGCGACGACGCCGATGCCGGTGACGACCAGGAAGGTGGCGCGCCAGCCCAGGCCCTGGCCGAGCGCCGTGCCCACGGGGACGCCGACGATGTTGGCGATCGTCAGGCCCAGGAACATGGTGGCGACCGCGCGGGCCTGCTTCTCCTCGCTCACCAGCCGGGAGGCGACCACCGCGCCGACACCGAAGAACGCGCCGTGCGGCAGCCCGGCGAGCACCCGCCCGGCGAGCAGCAGGCCGAACGAGGGGGCGAGCGCGGAGGCGAGGTTGCCGACCGTGAAGAGCGCCATCAGCAGGACGAGCATGCGTTTGCGGGGGATGCGCGCACCGAGGGCGGTGAGCAGCGGGGCGCCGATGACGACGCCGATGGCGTAGGCGGAGACGAGGTAGCCAGCGGTCGGCACCGAGGTGCCCAGATCGTCGGCGACGTTGGGCAGCAGGCCCATCATCACGAATTCTGTGGTGCCGATACCGAAGGCAGAGATCGCGAGAGCGAGCAGTGCCAGGGGCATGAGAGACCTTTCACAAGCGGTAAGGAAGGAGAGCGTGCGATCGTGCGTATGTTCTCTATCGGAACAAAGTCTCTCACGCACTTATTTCCTGGGCACCATCCTCAAGGTGAACAGCGTGTTAGATCTTCGATTAGCAGGCTCAGAGCGCGACGGACGCCGCTAGCGGAAGGTGGTCGCTGCCGGTCTGCTGCAGTGTCCAGGCCGAGACCGGGTTCACCCCGCGCACCATGATCTGGTCGATGCGGGCCATCGGGAACGAGGCGGGCCAGCTGAAGCCGAAGCCGTCCCCCGCGGCGCCCTGCGCGGAGCGCATCTGCGAGGTGACGGGGGCCAGCGAGCGGTCGTTCATCGTGCCGTTCAGGTCGCCGAGCAGGATCACCTTGTCCAGCGGCTCGTCGCGGATGGCCTCGCCCAGCGCGTCGGCGCTCGCGTCGCGCTGCCCGGCGGTGAAGCCCGCGTTGAACTTCACGCGCACGGAGGGGAGATGGGCGACGTAGACGGCGACCTCGCCGCTCGGCGCGCTGACGGTGGTGCGCAGCGCCCGGGTCCAGCCCATCTTGATGTCGACCGGCTTGGTCCCGGACAGCGGGTACTTGCTCCACACCCCGACCGTGCCCTGCACGGCGTGGTAGCGGTAGGTGCCCGCGAGCGCCTTGGTGTACGTCGGTACGGCCTTGGCGCTCAGCTCCTCCAGCGCCACCACCTGCGCGCCCGAGGCGGCCACGTCCTTCGCGGTGGCCACCGGGTCGGAGTTGTCGGCGTTGACGTTGTGGGTGACGACGGTCAGGTCGCCGTCGCCGCCGGACTTGTCGGAGAACATCAGCCCGCCGAAGAGGTTCAGCCAGACGGCGACCGGCAGCACCAGCGCCACCAGGGCGCTCGCCGACCGCCGCACCAGGCCGAGCACCAGCAGCACCGGGAGGAACACCCCGAGCCACGGCAGGAAGGTCTCCAGCAGGCTGCCGAGGTTGCCGACGCGGTTGGGGATGTCGGCGTGGAAGATCATGACCAGCGCGAGCAGGATCGCGAACGCCGCGAGCAGCAGACCGCGCCGCCAGATTCCGCGGCTGTGCCGGAGCCGGTCGCGCAGGCGGTCGAACCGGGAGCCGGTCCGCTGGGGTGCGCCCCCGGACTGTCCCGTCTCCTGCGTGTACGCCTGCACCATGCGCTGTCCGTCCCTCACTTGCCGCTGCCGCCGATCGCTCAAGACCCTAGGCGATGACCAGGGCATTCCCGACGCCCCCACCGGGCGTCCCTGCCCGGTGGACGCCCGGGCGGTACGCGGGGGTTCCGCATCCCGCGACAACGGGGGCGGTTGTGACGCAACAGGCACAAAGCAACGGGCGCCACGGCGCCGGGACGCGCCGTGGCGTCCTACGCTCGCACACGCCGTCTCAGCCGCGCGCCGAGACCCCCTCCAGAACGGTGTCCACGATCCGCTCGGCCAGCCCCTCCGGCAACTCCCGCCGCTCGTGGAGGATCGCGCGCGCGAGCATCGGGCCGGTGAACAGGTCGGCCAGCAGCTCGGGATCGGTGTCCGCCCGGATCTCACCGCTGGCGATGCCCCGCCGCAGCACCGACCGCAGCGTCTCCCGGCGGACCTCGATGACGTTCTCCTCGTACGCCCGCCACAGCTCCCGGTGGGCGTGCGCCTGGGCCAGGACGCTGCGCATCAGGGCGGAGTCGCGCTTGGCCAGCCCGCGCCGCCGCAGGAACTCCAGGAGGGTGACGAGGTCGTCGCGGGCCGAGACCCCGGCCGGTTGGGGGCCCGGTTCCTCCAACGACCGCAGGACGTCCAGCATCAGCGCGTTCTTGTTGGGCCAGCGGCGGTAGACGGTGGCCTTGGCCACCCCCGCCGCGCGCGCGATCCCCTCGATGGACAGCGCGCCGACGGTCGAGCCCTCCTCCAGCAGCCGCAGCGCGGCCTCGATGATCGCGGCGTCGGTGGCGGCGCTGCGCGGCCGCCCACGTGCCGGGACGGCGTGCGGCGCCGTCATCGGTCGGCCCCCGCCCCGGCCTTCTCGCGCGGCCGCCCGCTGCCGGGGCCGCCGCCGTCCGCGTCCTTGCCGGGCAGGAAGGCCGCCACGACCAGCGCGCCGAACAGGGCGACACCGGAGGAGCCGAGCGCGGTGAGGTGCATCGCGTGGATGAAGGAGTCGTGCGCGGGGCCCACCAGCGCCCGCCCGGCGGGCCCCAGGTGCGCGGCGAGGCCGAGGGTGGCCTCGACGGACTCGCCCGCGGAGTGCCGCGCGGAGTCGGAGAGACCGGGGACGGCGGCGAGGGTGCTCTGGATGCCGTCGCGGTACGTCGCGGAGAGCACCGAGCCGAGGACGGCGACCCCGAGCGCGCCGCCGACCTGCCGGAAGGTGTTGTTCAGGGCCGACCCGGAACCGGCCTTCTCCCGCGGCAGCGCCTGCATGATCGCGGTGGTGACCGGCGGCATGATGTGCGCCATCCCCGCGCCCTGGAAGAAGAACAGCACCTCCAGCACCCACAGCGGCGAGTCGGTGTCCAGCAGCAGGAACCCGGCCATGGTGGCGGCCACCAGCAGCATCCCGCACGTGCACACGGCGCGGGCGCCGAACCGCTCCACGACCAGCCGGGCGCGCGGCGCGAACAGCAGCTGCGCGGCCGCCAGCGGCAGGAGCAGCAGCCCGGAGTCCAGGGCGCTGAAGCCGCGCACGCTCTGGATGTAGAAGACCATGAAGAAGGTCACGCCCATGAGCGCGAAGAAGACCAGCGCGACGGCGGCGATGGCGGCCGAGAAGGCGGGGTTGCGGAAGTAGTCGACGTTGATCGCCGGATGGTCGCTGCGCTTCTCGTGCCGGACGAACAGGGCCAGCACGAGGAGTCCGGCGCCGATCGTGGCCAGCACCTGGGCGTCGGTGAAGTCGGCGAGCTGGCCGCCCTTGATGATCCCGTACACCAGCAGCACCAGGCCGATGACGGACAGCAGCACGCCCAGCGGGTCCAGCCGGCCGGGCGCGGGGTCCCTGGAGTCGGGGACGAGCAGGATCATGGCGATGATCCCGGCGGCCACGACGGGCACGTTGACGAAGAAGACCGAGCCCCACCAGAAGTGCTCCAGCAGCACACCGCCGGTGATCGGCCCGATGGCGATGGCGAGGCCGACCGCGGCGACCCAGATGCCGATGGCCTTCGCCTGCTCCTCGCGCTCGAAGACGTTCACCAGGATGGCCAGGGTGGCGGGCATCACGAAGGCCGCGCCCAGGCCCATCAGCGCCCGGAAGCCGATCAGCTCGCCGGGCGAACCGGAGAAGGCGGCCAGCACCGAGCCCATACCGAACACGGTCATGCCGCCGAGCAGCATCTTCTTGCGGCCGAGCCGGTCGCCGAGCAGCCCGGCGGTGAACAGCAGCCCCGCGAAGACCAGCGTGTAGGCGTTGATGGCCCACTCCAGCTGGCTCTGGGTGGCGCCGAGACCGGTGGGCTTGGGGGTGGCGATGGTCTTCATCGCCACGTTGAGTATCGAGTTGTCCAGGACGACGACCAGGACGCTGAACATGAGGACGACCAGGATCGCCCACCGTCTGCGGTGAATCGCCTCGGCGGAAGGGGCTGCTGCCATATGGCCCAGGCTAGAACCGTTCCGATACGGTCCCGTCTCGTATGGGAAAGACTTTGCGAGCCTTTGTCCATCGAATGCTCATCCGTGCGCGAATGTCCCCACTTTCGCAGCGTCGGGAGGCGTGCCAGCATGGGGGTGGTCCGGGGACGCCGTCAGGGCGCCTCGAGATGACGAACAGGAGCCGTCGTAATGACGCACGTCAGCCCTGCGCAAAAGCAGTCACCGAAGGCGCTGTACGGGGGGACGAGTTCCCGCCGCGTCACCGTCCGTGACCTCGCCGCCGCCAAGGAGCGCGGCGAGAAGTGGCCCATGCTCACCGCCTACGACGCGATGACCGCCTCCGTCTTCGACGAGGCGGGCATTCCCGTCATGCTGGTCGGCGACTCGATGGGCAACTGCCACCTCGGCTACGAGTCCACGGTGCCCGTCACGATGGACGAGATCGCCCTGCTGTCCGCCGCCGTCGTACGCGGCACCAAGCGCGCCCTCGTCGTCGGCGACCTGCCCTTCGGCTCGTACCAGGAGGGCCCGGTCCAGGCGCTGCGCAACGCCACCCGGCTGGTCAAGGAGGCCGGGGTGGGCGCGGTCAAGCTGGAGGGCGGCGAGCGCTCCGCCCACCAGATCGACCTGCTCGTCCAGTCCGGCATCCCGGTCATGGCGCACATCGGCCTCACCCCGCAGTCCGTCAACGCGTACGGCGGCTACCCGGTGCAGGGGCGCGGCGAGGAGGCCGCCCAGCAGCTGCTGCGCGACGCCAAGGCCGTGCAGGACGCGGGCGCCTTCGGCGTCGTCCTGGAGCTGGTCCCGGCCGAGCTGGCCGCCGAGGTCACCCGCTCGCTGCACATCCCGACCATCGGCATCGGCGCGGGCGCGGAGTGCGACGCCCAGGTGCTGGTGTGGACGGACATGGCGGGCATGACCGGCGGCCGGGTACCGCGCTTCGTCAAGAGTTACGCCCGGATGCGGGAGGTGCTGGGCGACGCGGCGCGCGCCTTCGCCGAGGACGTCGTCGGCGGGGCGTACCCCGCCGAGGAGCACTCCTTCCACTGATGTTCCACTGAGGCACGACGAGCCATCGCGGTACATCGACAGCCCGCCGACCGTCCCCCGTCGGCGGGCTGTCTGCCGCTTGTCGGTGATCTGTCGGCGCCGGGTGTCACTCTTACGACATGACGCGACAGGAACACAAGATCAGGGACGGCAACGCCGTCGAAGTACGGGGGCTGATCAAGCACTTCGGCGACACCAAGGCGGTCGACGGGGTGGATCTGGACGTGCCGGAAGGCACCGTCCTCGGTGTCCTCGGCCCCAACGGAGCCGGGAAGACCACCCTCGTCCGCTGTCTGTCCACCCTGCTGGTGCCGGACGCCGGCACCGCCGTCGTGGCGGGGTACGACGTGGTGCGGCAGCCCCGGCAGCTGCGCCGCACGATCGGCCTGACCGGGCAGTACGCCTCGGTCGACGAGAAGCTTTCCGGCTGGGAGAACCTGTACATGATCGGGCGGCTGCTCGATCTGCCCCGCAAGGAGGCCCGGGCGCGCGCGGACGCCATGCTGGAGCGGTTCTCGCTGACGGACGCCGCGAAGCGGGCCGCGGCCACCTACTCCGGCGGGATGCGCCGCCGGCTGGACCTGGCCGCCTCCATGATCGGCCGCCCCGCGGTGCTCTATCTGGACGAGCCGACGACCGGTCTCGACCCGCGCACCCGCAACGAGGTGTGGGACGAGGTCAAGCGCATGGTCGCCGAGGGCTCCACGGTGCTGCTGACCACCCAGTACATGGAGGAGGCCGAGCAGCTGGCGCACGACCTCACGGTCATCGACCGAGGCAAGATCATCGCCGAGGGCCGGGTCAACGAGCTGAAGGCCAAGGTCGGCGGGCGCACCCTGCAGATACGCCCCTCCGACCCCGGTGAGCTGAACCGCATGGTCGGCGCCATCGCGCAGGCCGGGCTCGACGGCGTCGGCGGCGCGACCGCGGACGTGGAGGAGGGCCTGGTCAACGTGCCGATCATCAGCGACGAGCAGCTGACGGCGGTGATCGGCCTGCTCGGCGAGCGCGGCTTCGCGATCGCCGGGATCGACACCCATCTGCCCAGCCTGGACGAGGTGTTCCTGGCCATCACCGGCCAGAAGGCCTCGACGCCCGAGCCCAGCAAGAACGACACGTCCCTTGAGGAGGTTGCCGCGTGAGTACGGCAACGGTGACCGCTTCGGCGAAGGACCTGCCCGGCGAGGGGCGGATCGGGCTGCGCGCCAATCTCCGGCACATCGGCGCCCTGGTGCGGCGGAACGCGCTGCAGATCAAGCAGGACCCGGAGTCGATGTTCGACGCGCTGCTGATGCCCATCGTCTTCTCGCTGCTGTTCACCTATGTCTTCGGTGGCGCGGTGTCGGGCGGCGACCGCGGCGAGTACGTCAACTACTTCATCCCCGGGATGATGGCGATGGGCGGGCTCAACATCGCCATGTCGGTCGGCACCGGCGTCAACGACGACTTCCGCAAGGGAGTGATGGACCGCTTCCGCACGATGCCGATCGCCCGCTCCTCGGTGCTGATCGCCAAGCTGATCGTGGAGACCGGTCGGATGCTGGTGTCCACCCTCATCCTGCTGGCCATGGGCTTCATCATGGGCTTCGAGCTGAAGACCGGCCCGGCCGAGCTGGCCGCCGCTGTCGTCCTGGCCCTGATCTTCGGGTCGTCGCTGACCTGGGTCTTCATGCTGCTGGGGCTGTCGCTGAAGACACCGCAGGCGGTGCAGGGCCTCGGCTTCCTGGTGATCATGCCGCTGCAGTTCGGCTCGTCGATCTTCGCGCCGACCAACACCATGCCGGGCTGGCTGCAGTCCTTCACCAAGTACAACCCGCTCTCCCAGCTCGCCGACGCGGCGCGCTCGCTGACCAGCGGCCACGGCCCGCTCGCCCATCCGGTGACCGTCGCCCTGGTGTGGGCGCTGGCCATCACGGTGGTCATGGCGCCGCTGGCGGTGCGCAAGTTCCGTACGAAGACCTGAGTGGTGGCTCAGACGAGGGCGGCGGCCTCCTCCACGGTGAGGCCCCCGCCCTCCGCGTACGCCCGCTCGAAACTCCCGTCGTCCAGCCAGGCCCGTATCGCCGCCACGCCCGCCGCCCGGTCCGCCCGCTCCTTGGCGGGGATCCGCTGGAGGCCGGGCCGCAGCGCGTCGTAGGCGCCGAGCAGCCGTGCCCCGACCTCGGCCCGCTCCGCGCCGCCGAGGGCGGCCAGTGCCCGCGCGGCCGTCAGCAGCTGGATCACGGGCACCTGCGGGGCGACCACCTGGGACATGAGGTCACCGGTCTTCGACAGCGCCCCGCGAATCCGGGTCAGCGCCTCCCCCGGCTGCCCCTCCATCAGGTCCAGCCAGGCCATCATCCCCTCGACCAGGCCCTCGAACAGTTCCAGCGCCCGGTTGCCGAACTCCTCGTGCAGCACCGCCAGATGCTCCCGGGCCTCGGCCACCCGGCCCGTGACGCCGCACCGGTGGGCCAGGTGCATCCGGACGTACGTCGCGGCCTCGGTACCCGCCTGCTGCGGCTGCTCCAGCAGCTCGCGCAGGACCCGCTCGCCCTCCGCCGCCTCCGGCTCGTCCCCGTGCTCGACGTGCAGCCCCGCCAGCCGGGCCCTGAGCAGCGAGACGTGGGAATGCGCGTCCAGCTCCTCGACGTAAGCGATCGCCGCCCGGTAGTCGTCGGCCGCGGCCCGGCCGTCGCCGATCAGCTCCAGGGTCTCGCCGCGCCCGGACAGCGCCTCGGCCGTGCCCCAGGCGTCACCGAGGCTCTTGAAGATTTCCAGGCTCTCGTCGGCGTCCCGGCGCGCCTGCTCCCCGAGATCGCCTCCGCCGCGCTGGGTCATGACCTTGGCCCGCATCTGGAGGGTGAAGGCCAGCTCCCAGGTGTAGCCCAGCTTCCGGCTGGTGCGCACCGACGCGTCCACGACCTCCCGCATCAGGGCGAGGTCGCCCGTCAGCAGCACCGCGAAGAACCACATGACGCCGGGAATCCGGCAGGTCTGCGGCAGCCCCGGGCGGTAGGCCTCGACGATGCCCCGCATCTCCTGCCGGAGCACCTCGTCGTCCATGGCCCTCATGTTGCCTTCGAGGTTGGCCAGAGCGAACAGCCGCACCCCGCGCCGCGCCTCCTGAAGCAACTCGGGCTCCATCGGCGGCGGTTCGTCCGTGCAGCTCCGGTGCAGCGGGGGCGCCGGGGTGACCGGCGGCTCGAACGGGTTGGGGCCCAGCCGCGCCACGGCCGTCGCCCAGTGGCGTGCGTCGCCGCGGTGGCCGCGCAGGTTCCAGAACCAGCCGAGCGACAGCACCAGGCACAGCGCCTCCTGCTCGTCGCCCGCCGCGACGGCCCGGCGCAGCGCGGTGCGCAGGTTCTCGTGCTCGGTCTCCAGCCGGGGCAGCCAGACGCGCTGTTCGCGGCCGCGCAGCAACGGGTCGGCGGTACGGGCCAGCTCCCGGTACGCGACCAGGTGCCGCCGTTCGACCACGGCCCGCTCCCCCGCCTCGTCCAGCCGCTCGGCCGCGTACTCGGCGACGGTCTCCAGCAGCCGGTAGCGCATCTCGCCGTCCGTGCCGGGCGCGGCGACCACCAGCGACTTGTCGACCAGGGACCCGAGCAGCCCGGCGACGTCCCGGGGGTCGACGGGCCTGCGGTCGCGCGGGTCGCCGCAGACCGCCTCGGCCTCGGTGAGGTCGCAGCCGCCCGCGAAGACGGAGAGGCGGGCGAGGACGGTGCGCTCGCGGTCGTCGAGGAGGTCCCAGGACCAGTCGACGACGGCGCGCAGCGTCTGCTGGCGGGGCAGCACGGTGCGGCTGCCGCTGGTCAGCAGGCGGAAGCGGTCGTCGAGGCGGTCGGCGATCTGCCGTGGGCCCAGCAGCCGCAGCCGGGCGGCGGCCAGTTCGACGGCCAGCGGCAGGCCGTCCAGGCGCCGGCAGATCTCGGCGCACGCCGCCGGGTCGTCGTCGGCGCGGAAGCCGGGGCGGGCCGCCGCGCCCCGCTCCTGGAACAGCCGCAGCGCCACCGGGTCCGGCAGCGGCTCCACCGGGCGCACCAGCTCGCCGGGGACGGCGAGCGGTTCGCGGCTGGTGGCCAGGACGGTGACGCCGGGGCAGCGGGCCAGCAGGGAGTCGGCGAGCCGCGCCGCAGCCTCGACCAGATGCTCGCAGTTGTCGAGCACGATCAGCATCCGGCGCGGTTCGCAGTGCTCCACGAGCCGCGCGAGCGGATCGTGGGCGGTCGGGTCGGCCGCGGCGCGCAGCCCCTCGGCGGCGCTGCCGCGGATGACGGTCTCGCGCGCGCCGAGCGCGGTGAGCACGGTCTCGGGCACGGTCTCCGGGTCGTCCACGGGGGCGAGTTCGGCCAGCCACACCCCGTCCGGCCAGGCGGTCGCGACCGACTCGGCGGCCTCCTGGGACAGCCGGGTCTTCCCCGCGCCGCCGGGCCCGAGGAGGGTGACCAGCCGGTGCGCGGCCAGATCGGTGCGCAGCGCGGCCAGATCGGCCTCCCGGCCGACGAAGCTGGTGAGCCGGGCCCGCAGATTGCCGCCGCGCGCGGGGCGCTCCGGCCGTTCGGGGCGCGCCGGGCGCTGCGCCCCGTACGGCGGCCGTGGCGGGCGGGCGGGCGCCGGGGCGGGGTCCAGCAGCTCCGCGTGCAGGGCGCGCAGCTCGGGGCCCGGGTCGGCGCCCAGCCGGTCGGCGATCTCCACCCGGAGCGCCTCGTACGCGGCCAGCGCCTCCGCGGTCCGGCCGGTGTCCCGCAGGGCGCGGATGCGCAGCGCGTGCAGCGGCTCGTCCAGGGGGTGCGCGTCGCACAGCTCGGCGAGCGCGGGGAGGGCCTGGGCGGCGTCGCCGAGGGCGAGGCCGGCGGCGATCCGGCCGCGCCGGGCGTCCAGCCGCTGGGCCTCGGCGCGGGCGGCCGCGGCCATCGCGTCGGGAAGGTCGGTGAGCGCCGGGCCGCGCCACAGGGCGAGGGCCTCGTCGTACGCCGCGGCGGCCTTGGCCGGGTCGCCGTCGGCGAGGGCGCGGGCGCCCTCCTCCGCGAGCCGTTCGAAGCGGTGCAGATCGACGTCGTCGGGCTCGGCGCACAGCCGGTAGCCGCCGGGGCCGGACGCGATGGCCGCCTTGCCGACGGCCCGCCGCAGCCGCGCGACGAGGGCCTGCAGCGCGCCGTTCTCGTCGGCGGGCGGGTCGGTGTCCCAGACCTCGGCGATGAGCGCGCCGTTCGTCCGCAGCCGCCCCGGTGTCAGGGCGAGCGCGGTCAGCAGGGCGCGCAGCCGTGCGCCGCCGAGGTCGACGGGGGTGCCGTCGTCGTGGTGGGCCTGGGTGGTGCCGAGGATGGCGTAGCGCACGGCCCCATTGTTGTCGACGGTCACGGCTCCCGGTTCACCCGCTCCCGGACCTCGCCCGTCCGCTTGTCCGCCGGGTGTCCGGTGGCCGGGGGTGACGATGTGGATGGCGGCATGGGTCCACTCTGCCCGGAACTCCCGGCACCCCGTCCAACGTTTTCCGGGCGTCGAGCGGGGCACCGTACGACGCACCATGACCGGTACCGGACGGAGAAACCTCGCGCATGACCACCGCCATCAGCCGCCGTGAGCGGCGGATCAGTCCCGTCTTCCTCGGTCTGGTCGCCATCATGGCCGTGTCCGCGTGGGCGGTGTGGACGGACTACTCCTCCAGCCCCGGCTTCGCGGTCTTCCTCTTCGTGGTCTCCGGCTGGGTCGTCTCGCTGTGCCTGCACGAGTACGCGCACGCCCGTACCGCGCTGCACGGCGGCGATCTGTCGATCGAGTCGAAGGGCTATCTGACCCTCAACCCGCTGAAGTACACGCATGTGGCCCTGAGCATCGTGCTGCCCGTCATCTTCGTGATCATGGGCGGGATCGGGCTGCCGGGCGGGGCGGTCTTCATCGAGCGGCACCGGATCCGGGGCCGCTGGCGGCACAGCCTGATCTCGGCCGCGGGACCGCTGACGAACGTGCTGTTCGCCGCCGCGCTCACCGCCCCGTTCTGGCTCGGCGGCGCGGGCCAGGTGCCGCTGGTCTTCCGCTTCGCGCTCGCGTTCCTGGCGCTGCTCCAGGTCACCGCCGCGATCCTGAACTTCCTGCCGGTGCCGGGGCTCGACGGCTACGGGGTGATCGAGCCGTGGCTGTCCCACCGGATCCGGCGGCAGGTCGAGCCGTACGCTCCGTTCGGGCTGCTCGCGGTCTTCGGCATCCTGTGGATACCCGAGGTCAACCAGGTCTTCTTCGACGCGGTCGACGCGATCATGCGGGGGCTCGGGGTGACGCCGTTCGAGACCTACTTCGGCCAGGAGTTCTTCCGCTTCTGGCAGGGCGCGCCGCAGTTCCCGGGGATCAGCTCGTAGCGCCCGTGGCCTCGCGCTCGGCGTCCCGCTCGGCCTTGGCCCTGCGTACGTAGAACCAGGCCATGTTGGACGAGATCCCGGCGAGCAGGACCCAGACGACGCCGAGCCAGCTGCCCCGCGCGAACGAGACGACGGCCGCGGTGACGGTCAGGGCGCAGACGAGGAGGGCGTAGACGGCGAGGCGGGGCATGGGGGTGGCTCCTGTGGGGTTCTGTCGGGGGTGCGCTTGTCGACATTGTCGCCCATGCCCCGCCGGGGCGTACGGCGCGGGCTCCGCTCGGACGTCCGCTCGGACGTCCGCTCAGACGTCCGTGACGCGCAGGCCCGCGTGGGCCTTGTAGCGGCGGTTGACCGAGATCAGGTTGGCCACCAGGGACTCGACCTGGTGGGCGTTGCGCAGCCGGCCCGCGAAGACGCCCCGCATGCCGGGGATGCGGGCGGCCAGCGCCTGCACCAGGTCGGTGTCCGCGCGGGACTCGCCCAGCACCATGACGTCCGTGTCGATCTCCGCGATCTCCGGGTCCTGGAGCAGCACGGCCGACAGGTGGTGGAAGGCGGCGGTGACGCGGGAGTCCGGGAGCAGGGCCGCGGCCTGTTCGGCGGCGCTGCCCTCCTCCGGCTTCAGGGCATACGCGCCCTTCTTGTCGAAGCCCAGCGGGTTGACGCAGTCGATGACGAGCTTGCCGCTCAGCTCCTCCCGCAGCGCCTCCAGCGTCTTGCCGTGGCCCTCCCACGGGACCGCGACGATCACGATGTCGCTGCGGCGCGAGCACTCGGCGTTGTCCGCGCCCTCGATGCCCAGCCCGGCGCCGCCCAGCTCCTCGGCCGCGGTCTGTGCGCGCTCGGCCGCGCGGGAGCCGATGATCACCTTCTGTCCGGCCCGGGCCAGCCGGTAGGCGAGGCCGCGGCCCTGGTCGCCGGTGCCGCCGAGCACGCCGACGACCAGGCCGGAGACGTCCGGGAGGTCCCAGGGGTCCTTGGCGGGGGCCTTCTTGGCGGGGGCTTCGTTCGGGGCGGTCGTGCCGTCAGGAGTAGTCATGACAGCGATACTGTCACGCCCACGTCAGGCCTTCACGCTCCCCTCCGTGAGCCCCGTGCGCCAATACCGCTGGAGGACGCCCATCAGCACCATCAGCGGCAGCACGGACAGGAAGGCGCCGCCGACCGTGTACTGGTACAGCTCCGGCTGCCGGTCCGCGTATCCCGTCCAGGAGGTCAGGCCGAGCTGGATCGGATAGAGGTCGGAGTCGGAGAGCATGACCAGGGGGAGGAAGAAGTTGTTCCAGATGTGCACGAACTGGAACAGGAAGACGGTGACCAGGGCCGGGGTCATCAGCCGCAGCCCCACCGTGGAGAAGATCCGCGCCTCCCCCGCCCCGTCGATCCGCGCCGCCTCCATCAGCGAGTCGGGGACGGCGGCGGCCGCGTAGATCCGGCAGAGGTAGACGCCGAAGGGGCTGACGACGCTGGGGACGAGGACGGCCCAGTAGGTGTTGGCCAGGCCGATGCGGCTGAAGAGGAGGTAGAGGGGGAGGGCGAGCGCGGTGCCGGGGATGAGGACCCCGGCCAGGATGACGTTGAAGATCCCCTCCCGCCCGGGGAAGCGGAACTTGGCGAGGGCGTACCCGGCGGCGGCCGACAGCAGGGTCGCGGCGAGGGCGCCGACGCCCGCGTACATCAGGCTGTTGGCGAACCACCGTGCGTAGATGCCGTCGTCGTATGTCAGTACCTGGCGCAGACGGCCGAGGGGGTCGGGGTCGTGGAACCAGAAGCCGAAGGTGCCGAAGAGGTCGCTGCTGGACTTGGTCGAGGAGACGACGAGCCAGTAGACGGGCGTGAGGAAGTAGACGGCGGCGACGGCGAGCAGCGAGACGGTGATGACGCGGTACCGCAAGGCGGGCCGCCGACCGCGCTCCGCGCGTCGGCGGTCCGGGTGGGCCACGCCGGGCGCGGGGCCGCCGCCGGGCGCGGGGCCGCCGCCGGGCGCGGGGTCCGGGGGTCGTTCGGCCACGCCCGCGCCGGTGGCCGGTTCCGCGCCCTGCCGGCCCGGGTCGTCCGCCTGGCTCACCGGTCCTCCCCGCCCTTCCCCCGCTGGCCCACCAGCCGCAGGAAGCCGAAGGACAGCACGCACGCCACGACCGCGAGCAGCACCGCCTCGGCCGCCGCGATGTGCTGGTTGTTGCTGGTGAACGCCTCGTTGTAGGCGGCCAGGTTGGGGGTGTAGCCGGAGTCGATCGAGTTACTGAGCGGTTTGAGCACCTTGGGCTCGGCGAACAGCTGGAGGGTGCCGATGAGGCTGAAGACCGTGGTGAGGACGAGGGCGGGCCTGATCAGGGGGAGCTTGATGTGCAGGGCGATCTGCCCGGCACTCGCGCCGTCGATCTTCGCCGCCTCGTACAGCTCCCCCGGCACCGCCTTGAGCTGCGCGATCAGCACCAACATGTTGTAGCCGGTGAACTGCCAGGTCACGATGTTGGCGATGGACCACAGCACGGTGGAGCGGCCCAGGAAGTCGACGTCCCAGCCCGCCGAGTGCGCCATTTCCACCAGCGGGCTGATCCCCGGTACGTAGAGGAAGCCCCACAGGATCGAGGCGATCACCCCGGGCACCCCGTACGGCAGGAAGAAGGCGGTGCGGAAGAAGCCGACCCAGCGCGCGGACGCCGCCTCCAGCAGCAGCGCCAGCGCGGTGGCGAAGGCAATCATCACCGGGATCTGGACGGCGCCGAAGAGCAGCACCCGCCCGAATCCGGCGGTGAAGTGTCCGTCCTGGAGGGCGTGGGTGTAGTTGGCGAGGCCCGCCCAGACGTCCTTCGTCTCGCCGCCGAGGCCGAGCGGGCCGGTGCGCTCGACCTTCAGCAGGCTCTCGTAGAGCGCGAAGCCGATGGGGGCGATGAAGCAGAGGAGGAACAGCGCGAGGAACGGCAGCAGGAAACCGGCCGCCGCCCGCGCGCCGCGCGCCTCGGCCCGCGTCAGGTGCCACCCGCGGCGCCGCACCGGGCTCGTCATCCGGCCTCCGCCTTGAGGCCCTTTTCCTTGAGGTCGCTGATCGTGTCCCGCTGCACCTTCGTCAGCACCGACCGGAACGACGATCCGTCGCCGATGGCCGCCGTGAAGGCGTCGCCGAGCCGCTGGTAGAGGGTGTCGGTGGCCGGGCCCCACTTCCAGCTGGTGTCCACGCCCTTGCTCGCGTCGTCGAACACCTTGCTGTACGCCTGCCCGCCGAAGAAGTCCTTGTGGACGTCGAGGTCGGAGGTGGCGTAGCCCTGCTTGGCGCCGGGGGTGCCGTAGCCGTTCTCGATCAGCAGCTTGATCGACTCGGGGTCGGTGTTGAGCCAGACCGCGAACGCCAGGGCGTCCTTGGGGTACTTGGACTTGGCGAAGACGGCGGTCGTGGAGCCGCCCCAGTTGGCGTACGCCCCGTCCCCCCGCTTCCACTGCGGCATGGGGACGACCCGCCACTTCCCGGCGGTCCTGGGCGCGTTGCCGACCAGCAGCGCGTCGCCCCAGCTGGCGCCGAGCCAGGAGGCCATCGCGCCGGTCTGGACGTCCTTGTACCAGGCGTTCTGCCGGTCCGGGATGGTCTTGATCAGCTTCTGCTTGACCAGCGCGTCCCAGTAGTCGGCGACCTTGACGGTCGGCTCGTCGTCGATCGAGACGGTCCAGGTGTCGCCCCGGGCGCCGAACCAGCGCGCCCCGGCCTGCCAGGCGAGGCCCGCGAAACGGTTGCCGTTGGTCGCCGAGAACGTCTCGATCCAGGCGCCCTTCTTCCGTATCGCCTTGGCCGCCGCCTCGTACTCGTCCCAGGTGGTGGGAGGCTCCACGCCCCACTTGTCGAACAGGTCCTGACGGATGAACAGCCCCATCGGCCCGGACGCCTGCGGTACCGCGTACACGCCCTTGCCGAACACCGACTGCTGCCACTGCCAGCCGACGAACTTGTCCTTGTACCGCTCGATCCCGTACTTCGTGAGGTCGAGCAGCCCGTTGTCGATCAGGAAGCTGGGCACCACCGGGTACTCGATCTGGCCGAGGTCGGGCGGGTTGCCCGCCTTGATCGCGGCGTGCATCTTCGCGTATTGGGCGCCCTCGACCGCCGACACCTTCTCGACCTTGACCCGGACCTCGGGGTTCTTGCTGTTCCACAGGTCCACGGGCTTGTCGATGCCCGGCACCCAGGACCAGAAGGACAGGGTGATCTTCTCGCCCTTCTTGCGGCCCTTGGGCTCGTCGCCCCCGTCGTCGTCCCCGCCGCATCCGGCGAGGGCGAACCCGGCCGCCGCGGCGGCCGCGCCGCCGAGGACGGCACGCCGGCCGAATCCCGCGTTTTCTGACATGCTCATACCAGCTCCTCCACCGGAATGCGCCGGAATGTGATGGTCGAGTAGGCGCTGAAGTCGCCGGTCTCGTAGAGCAGTCCGACCGTGTCCCGATCGATCCTGACCAGGTCGGAGTAGGCGGCGGGCAGCCCGTCCACGGTGTGCGCCACCTGCCAGGTGACCCCGCCGTCGCGGCTCGCCCGCACCGTCATCAGGGCCCGGAAGCCGGGCGCGGCGGGCCCGGAGTACAGCAGGACATCCGGGTCACCGAGGTGCAGCACACAGCCCTCGACCACCGGCGTCACCAGCCCGGCCTGCGGCCGGAAGGGGGTGGCCAGGGTCGCGCCGCCGTCGCGGGAGCAGGCGTCGGCGCGGGTGCCGGGCGCGGTCGCGTCGTTGCGGGTATTGAAGTAGACCCGGCCGTCGGGGAGTTCGGCGGCGGTCGTCTCGTTGACGTTGATGTAGCCGTCCGGGTCGTCGTCCACGTACCCGATCCGCCAGGTCTCGCCGTCGTCGTCGCTCAGCAGGTCGTGCCCGCCGTTGTAGCGGCCCTCGGTGCCGATGTCGCCGGGGACCGTCGGGGGGAGGGAGTGGTTGGCCGGTACGACGATCCGGCCCGCGTGGTCGCCGTGGCGTAATCGCAGCGCGTGACCCGGCGTCGTGGCGTACCAGCGCCACTCGGGGCGCTTGGCCTGCGCGGTGATCTCGCGGGCCGCGCTCCAGCTCACGCCGTCGTCGTCGCTGTACGTCAGCCACACCCGCCGCCCGTCCTCCGCGGACACCTCGCCGCGGCGGATCCGGTCCTCGGTCGCGGAGGCGGCGCTGCGGACGTGCACCAGGACGATCCGGCCCGCGTGCGGTCCGTCCTCCAGCACCACCGGCGCAGGGTTCCCCGCCGTTCCGTCCCCGTTGCGCGCGACGACCGCGGGCGCGCCCCAGGTCCGGCCCCCGTCGGCGGACCGCTTCAGCACCAGGTCGATGTCCCCGTGATCGGCGGACGACCCCACCCGCCCCTCGGCGAAGGCCAGCAGCGTCCCGGCGCGCGTGACCACCACCGCCGGAATCCGGTAGCTCGCGTACCCCCCGACCCCGGCCCGGAACGGGACGGAGACCTCGTACGGGCATGCCATGCGGACCCTCCCGATGCGCCGTTGCAATCGATCGAGTGCTCAGCCAGAAAAATGGGACGTAGGACGTCCCTTGTGTCCGGCGACCATAGGGTTTGCCTCACAGAGCGTCAAGAGTCGGCACAATGAACAGTTGTCGCCGCATGGTGCCCGTGCCCTCGAAGGGGTGACCGTCCCCCGTTCCTCCGGCCCCCTCGCCCCACCCACGGCAGGATCCGGTGCCATGGACGCCGTACGGGTCGCGCTGCTGCGCGAAGTGCTCGCCGGGACCGAGTGGTTGCAGTCCACCCGCCGCTTCGCGGGCTCCCTGCGGGCCTCGATCGGCTCGCGCGAGGGTGGATTACTGCTCGTGGGCAGCGAGGAGTACGAACCCTGGCACCTGGCCGCGCACCTCGACGACGAGGCCGCCTGGTCCGGTCTCCCGGAGCTGTCCCCGACGCTCGTCCGCCACCGGGTCCCGGCGGGCCGCGCGGTCCCGGCCCATCTGTCGGTCGGCCTGGGCCGCCTGGAGGCCGCCGGGCGCGGCGAGACCCTGCTCGTCGTCACCCCCGGCGACCCGGGCGCCGGGCTGCTGGAGCGCGTCAACGACGCCCGCCGGGGCGGCGCCACCGTCCTCGCCCTCGACGGCGGCGACGCCGAACTCCACGCCCTGGCCCACGACGCGCTGTCCGCCCCCGAGGGCGCCGACCTCGACCTCGATACGGTCCAGCACCTGGTCAGCGCGGCCGCCGGGGAGAACACCCTCCCGCCCCGCCCCGGCCGCCGCCGCATCCGCGACCGCCTGGCCCGCCTGGCCGACCAGCTGACGTCCCCGCCCCCACCCCCGTGGTGAGTGGTTCACCCGTGGTTGCTAGTACTCCAGCCGTAGATCGTGATCTTGCTGATGGGGGTCGGTGCGGAGACAGGTGCGGCCACCGCTGATCATCGGTGTGTGAAGACAGAAGATCCTGCGGTGGCCGCAGGTCACAGCGTAGTGCCTGCCCGCTGGCAGGCGATGTTTGAAAACCTGATGAGCCGGATCGCGGGCCGCTTCGCGCGGGTGGAACCCAGGCGTCGGACGCGACAGTTGATGCTGGGGCTGCTGGCAGACCTGCCGCGCAAGAACTGTTGGACGATCGCCGAGCACACTGGGGACGCCACGCCGGACGGGCTGCAGCACCTGCTCGGGCGGGCGAAATGGGACGCCGACCTGGTACGCGACGACCTGCGCGAGTTCGTGCTGGACAACCTGGCCGACGACCAGGCCGTACTCGTGGTCGACGAAACCGGTGACCTGAAGAAGGGCACCCACACGATGGGAGTGCAGCGCCAGTACACCGGCACCGCCGGCAGGATCGAGAATGCCCAGGTCGCCGTCTACCTCACCTACACTTCCCGGCACGGCCACGCCGGCATCGACCGCGCCCTCTACCTGCCACCCCAAGTCCTGGACTGGTGACCAGGAACGCTGCGAGCTGGCCGCCGTCCCGCAAGATGTGGGCTTCGCGACCAAGCCGCAACTGGCCTGGCAGATGATCGAACGCGCTCTGGACGCCGGAGCCCGGGCCGCGTGGGCGGCCGGCGATGACGTCTACGGCAACAACCCGAAACTTCGCGCGGCGCTGGAAGACGTGCTCGCGGTCTCCCGCACCCACCACGTCACCACCCCCGCCGGACCCCAACGGGCCGACCATCTCGCCGAGCGCATCCCGCGCCGGGCCTGGCAGAAGCTCTCGGCCGGACACGGCGCGAAGGGACATCGCTACTACGACTGGGCACTGATCGCCATCACCGCAGGTGATACGGCCGGCCATCAGCACCTGATGATCCGCCGCTCCCGCACCACCGGCGAACTGGCCTACTACCGCTGCTACTCGCCCTGCCCGGTCCCGCTGTCCACACTGGTCAAGGTCGCGGGAAGCCGATGGACAGTAGAGGAGACATTCCAGAGCTCAAAGACACTGACGGGACTGGACGAGCACCAAGTACGCCAGTGGGGCTCCTGGCACCGCTGGGTCACCCTGGCCCTGATCGCGCACGCCTTCCTCGCCGTCACCACCGCCCTCGAACGCCGCGACCAAGCCCCGGCCGGCGACGGGACCAGCCCTGACGGACTGATTCCGCTCACCTGCAACGAGATCCAGCGCCTGTTCACCGCCCTCATCACCCGGCCCGCCCGCGACACCGCCCACCGAATACGCTGGTCCACCTGGCGACGACGTCACCAAGCCCGCGCCCGCCACAGCCACTACCGCCGCCAGGCAGCCCTGTTGGCAGCCAGCTCTGATTCCCCGTCCGCGGCCAGTTAGCGGGGAGCCATCCGGCCGCGGCTACGCGCGCATCGTCGCCCTGGACCTTGTCGCGGGCGCGGAGGCGCACCTCAAGCGCGGCAGCATCGAGCAGGCGTGCGCCACCTGGCACCGGGCCATCGACCACATGGGCGGTGTCCGCTCCGTCCGCACGCGGAAGGCGGTCTCCCGCATGCGCGGCGACCTCTCCCGCTTCCGGGCCCGTGGCCTGCGGTGCGTGGCCGAGCTCGACGAACGGGCGCGCGACTTCCTCGCAGGCATCTGACGTCAGCGGCGCCCGGAGAAGCGGCGGACGATCGGCTCCAGGTAGTCCGCGTGCGGACCGGAGAGACCGGCCAGTTCGTCCGATGAGCGCACCAGGGCGATGTCGTCGAGTTCAGGTTCGCGACCCTGGGCGCGCTCGGCTGCCGCAGCAGCGGTGAAGCCTGCGCGTAGCGTTGCCTCGGGAAGGGCCGGTGCCAGGTAGGTCAGGCCGATACTGCCGTTCTCGCCGCGGGTGACGACCCATGGCTGCAGGTCCTCGAAAGCCGCGCCGATCCCCAACTCCTCGGTGAGCTCTCGCGCGGCCTGGCCGGCCAGTGCTGACGTGTCAAGCACCGCCCCGTCCGGAGGAGGCTCCACAGACCCCCCTGGCAGCTGCCAGCGGCCCGGGGCGGCCGTAGAAGGGGACATCCTCGCTGCCAGTACACGGCCGTCATCGGTCGGCTGGACGACGTTCACGAACAACGAGGGCAGTGCGGTGGCGCCGGGAACGCGACGCAATGCGTAGTGCCGGTACGTCACACGCACCCATGACAGACGCAGGACATGCAGGTCTGTCCACTCCAGACCCCCGCACGCCACCACAGGCCCGTCGAAGAGGGCGGGGTTGGCCCGCACCGCCATGTCCCACACCCGGTCCCGGGCCTCAGCATCCCGGGGCGGCAGCGGCGGCTCCGTGGCTTCGGCCAGCAGAAGCCGTTCAACCTCGAAGAGGTCAATGCCCACGGGGGGCAGTGTCTCGGTCACGGGCCCATCGTAGAACCCACTCCGGCTCGCATCCGTCGCCGTCCTGCGCGACTGGCTGACCACCTGGGAGAACGCGGGCCGTCCCGCATCCGGGCAGGCCGACTCCCGACACCACGAACCCCAACGTCCGAGGAAGCTGGCGACCCGCGTGCCGGGCGGGGCTGCTGGTCGCGCCGGTACTTGCCGGTGAGCCGCCCCTGCCCCAGCGGGCCGTACAGCAGCGTGCCCAGGCCGGCGTCCACACCGGCCGGAAGGATCTCCCACTCGACCGCGCGGGCCAGCAGGCTGTACTGGACCTGCCGGGAGATCAGCGGTGGGTCGCCCCACTGCGCCAGCACCCGCGCCAGCTTGGCGACCTGCCACCGCCGAAGTCGCTCACGCCGGCGTGGCGAGCCTTGCCCGCGGCGACGATCCCGGCGAGGAAATCGACGATCTCCTCGACCGGGTGCTCGTCGTCCGGGCCGTGCGGCTGATAGAGGTCCACCTGCTCGACTCCGAGCCGGGAGAGGCTGGCATCGAGCGCGGTGCGCAGATACGCCGCCTTCAGGCTGCCCGCTTCGACGTACGCGTCGGGCATCTAGTGGGCTGGCAGTTGGAGTGCGCTCCAGGGCAACGCCCCGCAGGCGGACCGTAATTCGGTTGCCGCGCGGGGCGGCGCGTCCGGACCATGTGCACTCGTGACCTTGACCGACGAAGACGGCCATTCCGCGCCGGAACCACCGGGCCGGAGGAGACGTTCCCGCGCGCTGCTGCCGGACCTCGCGCCCTGGCGCTCCTCCCGCGACTTCCGCCTCATGTGGACGGCGGGCCTGGTGACCGCCTTCGGCAGCTTCCTGACCGTGGTGGCGCTGCCGCTCCAGATCAAGGAGCTGACCGGCTCCACGGTGGCCGTCGGCGCGATCGGGGCCGTGGAGCTGGTCCCGTTGATCGTCTTCGGGCTGTACGGCGGGGCGCTCGCCGACGCCGTCGACCGCCGGAAGCTGATCCTCGCCACCGAGGCCGCGCTCGGGCTGCTCTCCGTCCTGCTGCTGGCCAACAGCCTTCTGCCGCACCCCATGCTGTGGCCGCTGTACGTCGTCGCCGCGCTGAGCAGCGCGCTGATGGGGCTGCAGCGCCCGGCCCTCGACGCGGTCGTGGCCCGTATCGTCCCGCACGACCAGCTCACCGCGGCGGCCGCGCTGAACGCGATGCGCTGGCAGCTGTCGGCCATCGCGGGCCCCTCGCTCGCCGGTGTGGTCGTCGCGTACGCGGGTCTGCCGCTCGCCTACGGCCTCGACCTGCTGACCTTCGTCGCCTCCCTCCTCCTCGCGGTCGGCCTCACCCCGGCCCCGCCCGCCCATGACGCCGAACCGCCGTCACTGCGGGCGATCGCGGAGGGCGCGCGGTACGCGTGGCGGCGCAAGGAGCTGCTGGGGACGTACGCGGTGGACATGGCCGCGATGTTCTTCGCCTTCCCCAACGCGATCTTCCCCTTCCTCGCCGACACCCTGGACGCCCCCTGGGCGCTCGGCCTGATGTACGCGGCGGGTTCGACCGGCTCGGTAGCGGTCAGCGCGACCAGCGGCTGGACGTCCCGCGTTCACCACCACGGCCGGATGGTGGTCCTGGGCGCGGCGGTCTGGGGCGGGGCGATGGCCGCCGCCGGGTGGCTGTCGAACATCTGGCTGGTGCTGCTGTGCCTGACGGTGGCGGGCGGCGGCGACACGGTGAGCGGACTGTTCCGCTCCACGATCTGGAACCAGACGATCCCCGACAAGATCCGCGGCCGCCTGGCGGGCATCGAACTGCTCTCGTACGCCACCGGCCCCCAGCTGGGCCAGGTCCGCGCCGGGACCGCGGCCGGTGTCATGGGCGTACGGACCGCGGTGTGGTCGGGCGGCCTGGCCTGCGTGGCCTCGGTGGCCCTGCTGGCCCTGGCCCTCCCCCGGCTGATGGCGTACGAGGCGCGTACGGACGCCCACGCGAAGGCCGTCCGCGAGGCCGCGGCCGACTGAGAGCCTTCGAGCGGCCGGCGGGCCGGACAGGGCCTAGGAGCCGCCGCCCGGGGCGTCGTCCTGCCAGCGGGGGTCGTTCTGCCACTGGGCGTTCCGCTCCTGCGCGGTCTCCAGCGCGCGTCCCGCCTCCGCCGGGGTGGCGTACGGGCCCAGGCGGTCCGCCGCGCGGCATTCGGGGCCCTCTTCGACCTTGTGATGCTTGACGCAGTAGTACCACTCGCCCGGCTTTCCGACGGGCCCCTTCCTGAACAGCGCCATTCCGGCCTCCTCTTCCTCGCGGCCATGGTGCCCGATCCGGCGCCGATACACTCGCTGATATGTCTGGCCAGTCACTCCTTGTTCCGGGGAAGCTCTCCCCCGCCCGCCCCGTCCCCGCCTCGATCCCGCGGCCCGAGTACGTCGGGAAGGAGGGTCCCGCGCCGTACGAGGGGCCCGAGGTGCAGGATGCCGAAACGATCGAGCGGATGCGGATCGCGGGGCGGATCGCCGCGCGGGCGATGGAGGAGGCCGCGAAGCTGATCGAGCCGGGGGTGACGACGGACGAGCTGGACCGGGTCGCGCACGAGTACATGTGCGACCACGGCGCGTACCCGTCCACCCTCGGCTACCGCGGCTTCCCGAAGTCGCTGTGCTCCTCGGTCAACGAGGTCATCTGCCACGGCATCCCGGACACCACCGTCCTGCGCGACGGCGACATCGTGAACCTCGACGTCACCGCCTTCATCCACGGCGTGCACGGCGACAACAATGCCACCTACCTGTGCGGCGACGTGGACGAGGAGTCGCGGCTGCTGGTGGAGCGGACGCGGGAGTCGCTCAACCGCGCGATCAAGGCGGTCAAGCCGGGCCGGCGGATCAACATCATCGGCCGGGTCATCGAGTCGTATGCCAAGCGCTTCGGCTACGGCGTGGTCCGCGACTTCACCGGCCACGGCGTCAACACCTCGTTCCACTCCGGCCTGATCGTGCCGCACTACGACAGCCCGCACCACACGACCGAGATCAAGCCGGGCATGACGTTCACGATCGAGCCGATGCTGACGCTCGGGACGTACGAGTACGACATGTGGGAGGACGGCTGGACGGTCGTCACCAAGGACCGCAAGCGGACGGCGCAGTTCGAGCACACACTGGTGGTGACGGACACCGGGGCGGAGATCCTGACGCTCCCCTGAGCCGGGAGGGGTTTTGCCGACAGGGCGTCGGGAAAGGGTGGGGTCAGGTCGCCCTCACCCACCACGGAGGCCGTTTTGGACGCCGCGCCCACGCCCTTCTCCGCACTCCTCCGCGCCGCCTCGCACGAGCAGCACACCGAGGTCGCCGGGTCGGCCTTCATGGGCGATCTGCTCGGCGGGCGGCTGGGCGTGGACGCCTACCGGCGGTATACGGAGCAGCTCTGGTTCGTCTACCGGGCCCTGGAGACGGTCCCCGGCCGCCTCGCCGAGGACCCGGTCGCGGGTCCGTTCGTCACGCTCGACCTGGCCCGCACCCGGGAGCTGGAGCGCGATCTGACCCACCTCGGCGGCCCTCGCTGGCGCTCCGGCCTGGAGCCGCTGCCCGCCACGGAGCGGTACGCGGCCCGCGTGGAGGCGTGCGTGCGCGACTGGCCCGCCGGGCTGGTCGCCCACCACTACACCCGCTATCTCGGCGATCTGTCCGGCGGCCAGATCGTCCGCGGGATGGCCGAGAAGACGTGGGGCTTCGACCGCAAGGGCGACGGGGTGCGGTTCTACGTCTTCGAGTCGATCGACAATCCGGCCGCCTTCAAGCGCGACTACCGCGCCCTGTTGGACGCGCTGCCGGTGGACGACCTGGAGAAGCAGCGCGTGGTCGACGAGTGCAAGCGCGCCTACGGGCTCAACAGCGCGATCCTCTGCGACCTGGGCCGCCGCTTCCCGCTCAGCGCCTGAAGGTCGCGAAACGTCTCCATACCACGATCAGGCCACTTGGCCGAAACTTTGCCATGCGCAAACGGATCTTTGGAATTACTCAGGCGACACACAGGTAAGGCTCAGTTAAGTTAGGTCGGCCTTATTCGTCCCCTGAGTCGTGTCTGGAGCCCGCATGCGAGCCGCTCGCACCCCCGTCGTCGCCGCCATATCGGCGTTGACGACACTCACCGCCGTCGCCGGCTGCGCCGAGAAGTCCGACGCGAAGGGGTCGGACGCCGTCCAGGTCACGGCCTCGGACAGCGCGTGCGAGGTCTCCCGGACGTCGTTCCCGGCCGGGCATGTGAAGCTCGCGGTGGAGAACAAGGGCTCCAAGGTCACCGAGGTCTACGTCTACGCCCCCGGCGACCGGATCGTCACCGAGCGGGAGAACATCGGGCCCGGCACCAACGCCGTGATCAACGCCGAGGTGAAGACCGGCTCGTACGAGATCGCCTGCAAGCCCGGGATGAAGGGCCACGGCATCCGGCAGAAGGTGTCCGCCACGGGTAAGGGCGCGGCGGCGAAGCGGGATCCGCGGCTGGACAAGGCGGTGGCCGCCTACCGGGCGTACACACGGCGGCAGGCCGACGAGACGCTGCCGAAGGCCCAGGCGTTCGCCGACGCGATCAAGAAGGACGATCTGGAGGCCGCCAAGAAGGCGTACGCGCCCTCCCGCGTCGGCTGGGAGCGCACCGAGCCGGTCGCGGAGTCGTTCGGCGACATCGACCCGAAGGTCGATGTGCGCGAGGACGGGCTGGAGAAGGGCCAGAAGTGGACCGGCTGGCACCGGCTGGAGAAGTCGCTGTGGCAGACGAAGAAGATCACCAAGGCCGACCATGACCTCGCCGACCAGCTGATCAAGGACCTCAAGGACTGGCGGAAGCGGGTCGGCACCGCCGAGATCACCCCCACCGGCATGGCCAACGGCGCCAAGGAGCTGCTGGACGAGGTGCAGACCGGCAAGGTCACCGGCGAGGAGGAGCGCTACAGCCACACCGACCTGGTGGACTTCGAGGGCAACGTCGAGGGCGCCGAGACCTCGTACAAGCTGCTGAGGCCGGTGGCCGCGAAAAACGACCCGGCGCTGGCCAGGGAGCTGGACAAGCAGTTCGCCGCGGTGCGGAAGCTGCTGGACGAGTACCGCGAGGGCGACGGCTTCGTCTCGTACGACACCGTCTCGGAGAGCAAGCGCAAGGAGCTGTCGGACGGGGTCAACGCCCTGGCCGAGCCGCTGTCCAAGCTCGCCGCCGCCGTCGTCTCGAAGTAGGAGAAGGTCATGACCGACGAGGCCACGACCTCCCACTCCCGCCGCACCCTCCTCGGCTGGGGCGGTGCCGGGCTCGCGCTCGGCGCCGCGGCCGCCGGGGGCACCGCCGCCGCGCTGGGCACCGACGACGGCCCCCGGCAGGCGGCCGGCAGCGGCGGCGCCGTCCCCTTCCACGGGGCCCACCAGGCGGGCATCGCCACCGCCGTCCAGGACCGGCTGCACTTCGCGGCCTTCGACGTCACCACCGACGACCGCGCCGAGCTGATCGACCTGCTCAAGGAGTGGACGAAGGCGGCGGCCCGGATGACCCAGGGGCACGCGGTCGGCGGCGGCGCGGTCAGCGACCTGGTCGAGGCGCCGCCGGACGACACCGGCGAGGCGCTGGGCCTCAAGCCGTCCCGGCTCACCCTCACCTTCGGCGTCGGCCCCACCCTCTTCAAGGACAAGAAGGGCAGGGACCGGTTCGGGATCGCGGGGCGCCGCCCCGAGGCGCTGATCGACCTGCCCGCCTTCCCCGGCGACGACCTCGAGGCCGCCCGCAGCGACGGCGATCTGTGCGTCCAGGCGTGCGCCGACGACCCGCAGGTGGCCGTGCACGCGATCCGCAACCTGGCCCGCATCGGCATGGGCAAGGTCGCCGTCCGCTGGTCGCAGCTGGGCTTCGGCAAGACGTCCTCGACCACCCCGGACGCCCAGACGCCGCGCAACATGATGGGCTTCAAGGACGGCACCCGGAACATCCCCGGCACCGACACCGCCGCCCTGGACAAGCACGTGTGGGTGAGCGAGAAGGCGGGCCCGGCCTGGATGGCGGGCGGCTCGTACCTGGTGGCGCGGCGCATCCGCATGCACATCGAGACCTGGGACCGCACCTCGCTCAAGGAGCAGGAGGACGTGTTCGGGCGGGACAAGGGCGAGGGCGCGCCGTACGGCAAGCAGCACGAGCGCGATGCGCCCAACCTGAAGGCGATGCTGCCCGACGCGCACGTCCGCCTCGCCCACCCGGACTCCAACGGCGGCATCCGCATCCTGCGCCGCGGCTACTCCTTCACCGACGGTACGGACGGTCTGGGGCGGCTGGACGCGGGGCTGTTCTTCCTCGCGTACCAGCACGACGTACGCGAGGGCTTCGTACCGCTGCAGCGGCGCCTGGCGCGCTCCGACGCGCTCAACGAGTACATCCAGCACGTGGGTTCGGCGCTGTTCGCCATCCCGCCGGGCGTCCGGAACGCGGACGACTGGTGGGGCAGGGCGCTTTTCACCTGACCGGACAGAGAACGAGAGGAAGGCGAACCCCGTGTTCGGCAATTATCTGATCGGGCTGCGCGAAGGGCTCGAAGCGAGCCTGATCGTGTGCATCCTGGTCGCCTACCTGGTCAAGACCGGTCGCCGGGACGCGCTGCGGCCGGTGTGGCTGGGCATCGGCGCGGCGATCGCGCTGGCCCTGTCCTTCGGCGCGGCCCTGGAGTTCGGCTCGCAGGAGCTGACGTTCGAGGCCCAGGAGGCGCTGGGCGGCTCGCTGTCCATCGTCGCGGTCGGCCTGGTGACCTGGATGGTGTTCTGGATGCGGCGCACCGCCCGCCATCTGAAGCGCGAGCTGCACGGCAGGCTGGACGCGGCGCTCGCCATGGGCACCGGCGCGCTGGTGGCCACGGCGTTCCTGGCGGTGGGCCGGGAGGGCCTGGAGACCGCGCTGTTCATCTGGGCCGCGGTGCGGGTGGGCAACGACGGCTCGGCGGACCCGCTGATCGGGGCGGCCCTGGGCCTGCTCACCGCGGTGGTGCTGGGCTGGCTGTTCTACCGCGGCGCGCTGCGGATCAACCTGGCGAAGTTCTTCACCTGGACGGGCGGCATGCTGGTCGTGGTGGCGGCGGGCGTCCTCGCGTACGGCTTCCACGACCTCCAGGAGGCGAACTGGCTTCCGGGGCTGCACTCCCAGGCGTTCGACATCAGCTCCACGATCGCGCCGGACACCTGGTACGGCACCCTGCTCAAGGGCGTCTTCAACTTTCAGCCGGACCCGACATGGCTCCAGGTCACAGTGTGGCTGCTGTATCTGGTCCCCACGCTGACCTTCTTCTTCGCCCCGGGTAGGGTGGCGCCGTCCAACGCAGCCCCGAAGGAGCCGCAGCCCCATGACACGCAGGTCACCCCGCCGGCCGTCCGTCCTTCCGACCGCAGCGGCGGTACTGGCGCTGGGCATGACGCTGACGGGGTGCATGACGGTGCACGGCGAGCGGGAGAACATACCGTCCGTGGACAAGGCTGAGGCCGCCGAAACGCTCAAGGACTTCACCGCCACCTACAACAAGGCGTACCAGGAGCTGGATCCGTCGGTGGTGAGCGAGGTGGAGACCGGCCCGCTGAAGGAGATCAGCACCGCCGACCTGAAGGCCCAGCACGCCAACTCCCCGCAGGGCAACCCGAACTACCCGCCGCTGAAGCTGTCCGACGCGAGCTTCCACATCCCCCGGCAGATCGGGTGGCCGAAGTTCTTCGTGGCGGACACCGACAGCAACCGGGACGCCAACCGGTGGCTGGTGGTCTTCACCCGGGAGGGCGCCGATCAGCCGTGGAAGGCCGCGTACCTGTCGATCCTCAGCCAGGACGAGGTACCGGCGTTCGCGACCGACAAGGACGGCTGGGCCAAGCCGGTCAAGGCCGCGGGCGCCACGCCCCGGCTGGCGGTGCGGCCGGACAAGCTGAGCGGCGCGTACACCGACTACCTGATGACGGGGAAGGGCGACACGTTCGCGGACGGTTCCGCGACGTCGGGGATGCGGGAGTCGCGGGCGAAGTTCAAGAAGACGCCGAAGTTCTGGACGCAGTACATCGACACCCCGGCGGCCGGCGGCGGCTCCGAGGCCCCGGTGGGGCTGCGGACGAAGGACGGCGGCGCGGTGGTCTTCTTCACCTCGCACCACCGCCAGAAGCAGACCATGGCGAAGGGTTTCCGGCCCAACCCGGATCCCCAGGTCAAGGCGCTGATGACGGGCGAGGCGAAGAGGGCGGTGACGCTGACCCGGGTCGCCGAGTCGGCCGTCCGCGTGCCCGCGAAGGACGCGGCGGACCCGAAGGTGGTCTTCCTCAACCGCCTGGAAGGCGTCACGGGGGCCGCGGGCGAGTAGCGCGACCCGCTACCGCCCTATCGGCCACGCCGCGCCCTCGTACTCCTCCTCCACGGCCAGGCGGCACGCGTCGGTCAGCGCCTCCAGCAGCGTCAGCGGATCCGGCAGCGGCCGCTCCGGCCCGAGGAGCCACGCCACGTGCCCGTCCCCCGGCAGCCGGGCGGGCGGTACGAGCACATAGCTACCGCGGCAGTGCCACCGCAGCCCCGGGTGCTCGTCCATCGTCTCGGGGTGGCAGTCCAGCTCACACGGCCACCACTCGTCCTCGTCCTCCGGCGTGCCACGCGTGGCCGTGAAGAACAGCATCCGGCCCTGCCGCAGATCCGCGCCGCTCGTCGCGACGGGCCCCACCTCCACCTCCGAGGCCCCCAGCCGCTCCAGGGCCTGCCGCCCCGCCTCGACGGGGACGTCGAGCACGTCGTGGACGAGGCCGGTGGCGGTGATGAAGTTCGCCTGCGGGTCGGCGCGCAGCCACCGGGTGACCTGCTCCGGGTCGGTCGACGCCTGCGTCGCCCAGGCGAAGGAGACGGGGTGCCGGGCGGGGGTCGGACAGCCGATGCGGTCGCAGGAACAGCCGTAGCCGGAGGGGTACGCGGCGGGCGCGAGCGGGAATCCGGCGGCGGCCGCGGCCAGGAGCAGGTCCTCGCGGGCGCCCGCGGCGCCCGCCCCCGAGCCGGTATCGCCGCCCGTCGCGCTTCTCGGCCGGCGCAGCCACTGGGTGAACCTGCTCTTGCGTTCCATCTATCGCCTCGCTTCACCACCGCGACCGGCGGTACCGCCGGTACCCGATCAATGCTGCCACCATCCTGCTCCCGAAGTGGCCGGTGTCCGCATCCGGGGTGATGCCGGGACCCACGTCCGGGTGTCGATATCAGGACATAACCGAACGAGCACCCCTAGCGTTCGCTTTATGATCACCAGGTATTTTCTGACCGGTGTGGCGGTCCTCACCCTTTCCATACCGGCGGCCGTCCTGGCGTACCCCACCGCCCGTCCGGCCGTCTCCCCCGCCACCCGCCCGCCGGAACCGCGCCTCGACGACCGGTCCGCCGCCCTCCCCGCGGCCCCGCGGATCATCTACACGGCCCACCGCGGCGGCGCCCTCGAAGTGCCCGAGAACAGCATGGCCGGGCTGACCACCGCCCTGGCCCGCAAGGACGCCCAGGTCCTCGACTTCGACGTCCGCAGCCTGCGCGACGGCACGCTCGTCGTCATGCACGACGCGACGCTGGACCGTACGACGTCCCGGACCGGGCCCGTGAACGCCCTGACCGCCGCCCAGTGGCGCACCGTGCGCCTCCGCCCCGCCCCCGCCCTGCGCGGCGCCTGGAAGCCCGAGCGGCCGCCGACGGTGGCCGAGGCGCTGGACCGGCTCGGCGGCCGCACCACGCTGATGATCGAGGCGAAGGACCCGGCCGGGCTGCCCCGGCTGGCCCGCATGATCCGCGACCGGGGCCTGACCCGCTCGGTCTACGTGAACTCCAACCACCCGGACGTGGCCCGCAAGGCCCACCGGATGGGCCTGCTGGCCCAGCTGTGGCGGTCCGCCCGGCAGATGCGCCACGACCACCCGGGCGACTGGCGCGGGTTCGTGGACCTGCTGGACGTCGACTACCGGGCCCGGGACGCGGACATCCGGCGGGCCATCGCCTCCGGCGTACCCCATGTGTGGGCGCACACCGTCAACGCCCCCCGGCAGCGCGACCGGATGGTGCGGCTGGGATGCGACGGGATCATCACGGACACCCCGAGCCTGATGATCACCACCCCGGTGCGGCTGCGGGCCGACGGAGGACCCGGCGGGGGCCTCAGCGGGGGCTGAGCCCGCGCAGCGCCATCTCGACGACGGCGTCCGCGTAACGGTGGCTGAGCGGCAGCGTCCGCAGCAGCCAGCGGGCGGTGACCGGGCCGGTCACCAGCTCCACAGCGATCCGCGGATCGAGGTCGGCCGCGACCTGCCCGGCCCGCTGGGCGGCGCGCAGCCGCTCGACGTAGAGCTGGAGCGACGGCTCCATGACCCGGCTCACGAACTCCGCCGCGATCTCCGGGTTCACGATGCCCTCGGCGGCCAGCGCCCGGTACGGCACGTCGTACGTGGGCGACCGCAGCTCGTCGACCGTCGCGCGCAGCACGAACTTGAGGTCGGCCTCCAGGTCGCCGGTGTCGGGGAACGCGTGCGGCGCCTCGCCTCCCGCCTCCCGCGCGGCCCGCTCGCCGAGGGCGACGAAGGCGTCCAGGAGGACGGCCGCCTTGGAGGGCCACCAGCGGTAGATCGTCTGCTTGCCGACCCCGGCGCGGGCGGCGATGGCCTCGATGGTGAGTTTGGGATAGCCCAGTTCGGCGACGAGTTCGAGTGCGGCGTCGAGGATCGCGCGGTGCGAACGTTCACTGCGGCGGGTCGCGTTGGGAGCCATGCCGGTCAATGTAGCGGCCCCCTTTCGGCCCCGTAGAATCGGCGGAATGCACGCCCCGCACGCCGCCCCCACCGCCGAGACGCTGCGCACCGCGCTCGCCGGGCTCCTCGACGGGCTGCCGCCCCGCCAGGCGGCCCAGGCGGTCGACCGGCTGATCGCCAACTACCGGGGCCGCACCCCGACCGACGCGCCCGTTCTGCGCGACCGCTCCGATGTCGCCGCGTACGCCGCGTACCGGATGCCCGCGACCTTCGAGGCCGTGCGCGCCGCCCTCGACGCCCTGCGCGAGCGCGCCCCCGCGTGGGTGCCCGCCTCGCACCTGGACATCGGCGGCGGCACGGGCGCGGCGAGCTGGGCCGTGGCCGCCGCGTGGCCGGAGGGCGGTCACACCACCACCGTCCTGGACTGGGCCGAGCCCGCGCTCGCGCTCGGCCGCGAGCTGACCCGGCGCTCCCCCGCCGCCCCGCTGCGCGAGGCCCGCTGGCAGCGGCGGGCCCTGACCGCGGACCTCACCCTCCCCGACGCGACGGACCTGGTGACCGTCTCCTACGTGCTGGGCGAGCTGACCGCCGCCGACCGCGGCGCGGTCGTCGGCGAGGCGGCCCGGACGGCCCGGGCGGTGGTGCTGGTCGAACCCGGCACCCCCGACGGCTATCTGCGCATCCGCGAGGCCCGCGACCAGCTCGTGGCGGCGGGCCTGGACATCCTGGCCCCGTGCCCGCACAGCGCCGCCTGCCCCATCGAACCGGGCGCCGACTGGTGTCACTTCGCGGCGCGGGTGAGCCGTTCGTCGCTGCACCGCCAGGTGAAGGGGGGCTCGCTGGGACACGAGGACGAGAAGTTCGCGTACGTCGTGGCGACCCGCTTCCCCGCCCCGGCCCCGGCCGCCCGCGTCACCCGCCACCCCCAGACCCGCAAGGGCCAGGTCCTGCTGGACCTGTGCACCCCCGACGAGGGCCTGACCCGCCACACCGTGACCAAGCGCCACGGCCCCCTGTACCGCGCCGCCCGCGACACCGCCTGGGGCGACACCTGGCCGCCCGCCGGGTGACCTAGAGGGCGCGGGCCAGGGCGGTGGCGGCCGCCGCGCGGGGCGTGCTGTCGCCGGGGCGGCGGCGGGGGTGGACGGTGTTGGCCAGGAGGATCAGATAGCAGTCCCGGGAGCGGTCCAGCACGAGGCTGGTGCCGGTGAAGCCGGTGTGCCCGGCCGCGCCGCGGCCCGCCAGCCCGCCCATGAACCACGGCTGGTCGACCTCGAAGCCCAGCCCCGGCGCGGTCAGCATCAGGTCCACCGAGGCGGGTGAGAGCACCGGCCCGCCGCCCGCCAGCAGGGCGCGGCACAGCGCGGACAGGTCGGCCGCCGTGGAGAAGAGCCCGGCGTGGCCCGCGACACCGCCGAGCGCGTACGCGTTCTCGTCGTGCACCACGCCCCGCAGCATGCCCCGGTCGAGCTTGCCCCAGGGGCGCCGCTGGTCCTCGGTCGCGGCGATGCGCGGCAGCCAGTCCGGGGGCGGACGGAAGCGGGTGGACGACATGGCCAGCGGGCCGGTGACGCGGTCGTGGACGAGGTCGGCCGGCGAGCCGCCGGTCACCCGCTCCAGCACGCGCTGCATCAGCAGCAGGTTGAGGTCGGAGTAGCGGCGGGCGGCACCGGGCGCGGTGCCGGGCGGCTCGGCGTACAGCCGCGCCCAGCGTTCCTCATCGCTGTGGTATTCGTACAGCGGCAACTCCGGGACCAGCCCGGAGCGGTGGGTGAGCAGATGGCGCACCGTGATGCCGTGGGCGGCGGCGGCCGTGCACTCGGGGGCGTAACGGGCGACCGGGGCGTCCAGCTCGATCTCGCCGCGCTCCAGCGAGCCCACCGCCACGATCGCGGTGAACAGCTTGGTCAGCGAGGCGAGGTCGAAGACCGTGTCGGCGCGCGCCGGGACCCACTGCCCGCGCGGCAGCTCGCGGTCGTGACGGGCGTACCGCACCGCCCAGCCGAAGGCGCCCTCCGCCAGGGTCCCGGCGCCGGTCCCGGCGGTCACGACGGCGCCCGCGCACCAGGGGCGCTCCCCCTCGGGGAGCGCCTCCACGGTGCGCAGAAGATGGCTCAGGCCACCGTCAGGCTCTGCTTGGCGCGTCGCTGCCACGGGCGGCAGAGTCCCATGAAGCAGCCCATGGCGGCCAGCGCGCACACCAGCTGGACGACGGCCATCGGCACCGCCGTGGTCTCGCCCGCGATCCCCACCAGCGGCGAGGCGGCGGCCCCGAGCAGGAAGGTGGAGGTGCCGAGCAGCGCGGACGCGGAACCGGCGGCGTGCGGGGTGCGCATCAGCGCCGAGGCGTTGGTGTTCGGCATGGCCAGGCCCATCGAGGACATCAGCACGAACAGGCAGGCCGCGACGGGCGCCAGGCCGACGTCGCCGAAGACCCCGGCGGACAGGACCAGCAGCGCGGTCGCCGCGAGGGCGATCAGCGTCAGCGCCACGGCCAGCACCTTGTCCATGCTGACGCGGCCGACGAGGACCCGGCCGTTGAGCTGGCCCATGCCGATGAGGCCGATCGAGTTGAGCCCGAAGAGGAGGCTGAAGGTCTGCGGCGAGGCGCCGTAGATCTCCTGGACGACGAAGGACGAACCGGAGACATACGCGAAGAGGGCCGCGAAGGCGAAGCTGCCCGCGAGCATGTAGCCGGTGAAGGCGCGGTCGGCGAGCAGCCCGCGCATCGTACGGAGGGTTTCGCCGAGCCCGCCGTCGTGGCGGCGCTCCGCGGGCAGGGTCTCGCGCAGGAAGCGCCAGACGACGAGGGTGAGCAGGGCGCCGATCACGGTGAGGACGACGAAGACGCCGCGCCAGTCGGTGAAGCGCAGGATCTGGCCGCCGATGACGGGCGCGGCGATGGGCGCGACGCCGGAGATCAGCATGAGTGTGGAGAAGAAGCGGGCCATCGCGATGCCGTCGTACAGGTCGCGGACGACGGCGCGGGCGATCACGATCCCGGCCGACCCGGCGAGCCCCTGGAGCAGCCGGAAGCCGATGAGCAGCCCGGCGGAGGGCGCGAAGGCGCAGATGGCGGTGGCGATGACGTAGATCACCATGCCGATGAGGAGGGGACGGCGGCGGCCCCACTTGTCGCTCATCGGGCCGACGACGAGCTGGCCGAGCGCCATGCCCATCAGACAGGCGGTCAGGGTGAGCTGGGCGGTGGCGGCGGAGCTGTGGAGCGCGTCGGTGACCTCCGGCAGGGCCGGGAGGTACATGTCCATCGAGAGGGCGGGGAGAGCGGTGAGTCCGCCGAGGACGAAGGTGACGAGGAGGCTCGTACGGCGCTGCGCGGTCAGCGGAGCGGTGACCTGGGGCGCGGCGGCGGAGGAGGGAGAAGAGGGTTCGGGTCTGTGGACCCGGTCGGGAGCGGCGGCCGTTTGGCCGGGCTGCTGCATTGTGGCCTTCCATGAGTCGTTGAATCGTTGTCTATGCTCTCAGCTGAATCGGTGTGCTCACGACCGATTAAGCCGAGGGATCGAGGGTGCAGCGGATGTCCGGAACCAAGGCCGAGCCCGTGCGGTGGGGCATCCTGGCGACCGGCGGGATCGCCGCGTCGTTCACGGCGGATCTGCTGGACCTGGAAGACGCGCAGGTCACGGCGGTGGGCTCGCGCAGTCCGGAGTCGGCGAAACGGTTCGCCGAGCGGTTCGGGATACCCCGCTCGTACGGCGGCTGGGCGGAGCTCGCGGCCGATGACGAGCTGGACGTGATATACGTCGCTACCCCGCACGCGGCCCACCGCGCCGCGGCAGGTCTGTGCCTGGAGGCGGGCCGGGCGGTGCTGTGCGAGAAGGCGTTCACCCTCAACGCGCGCGAGGCGGACGAGCTGATCGGCCTCGCCCGCTCCTGTGACCGCTTCCTGATGGAGGCGATGTGGACGTACTGCGATCCGGTCATCCGCCGCATGAGCGACCTCATCCACGACGGCGCGATCGGCGAGATCCGCGCGGTGCACGCGGACTTCGGCCTCCCCGGCCCCTTCGACCCCGGCCACCGGCTGCGCGACCCGGTCCAGGGCGGGGGCGCGCTGCTCGACCTCGGGGTGTACCCGGTGTCGTTCGCGCACCTGCTGCTGGGCGAGCCCGCCGAGGTACGGGCGCGCGCCGAGCTGTCGCCGGAGGGCGTGGACGTGAACACCGGGCTGCTGCTGGGCTGGGACAGCGGGGCGGTGGCGCTGCTGAGCTGTTCGATCACCGCGGACACGCCGATGACGGCCGCGGTCACGGGCTCGGCGGGCCGCATCGAGTTCCCCCGTGGCTTCTTCAGCCCCGAGCGCTTCGTCCTGCACCGGCCGGGCCGCGATCCGGAGGAGTTCACGGCGCCGGACGGCCTGCGCTCGTACCAGCGGGAGGCGGCGGAGGTGATGCGCTGCCTGCGGGCGGGCGAGCGCGAGTCCCCCCTCGTCCCGCTGGAGGGCAGCCTGGCGGTGATGCGCACCCTGGACGCGGCGCGGGCGGAGATCGGCGTCCGCTATCCGGGCGAGGATCACGGCCGGTCCCCCGCCGGCGGCTGAGCCCGCGGCGCCGGAGGGGGCGCCGCGGGCCCTCATCGGTCAGGCCTGCTGGAGTCCGGGGTTACCGGCTTCGCTGACGAACGACGCCGCCGTGGTGAGCGGCGCGCCCGGGGTGGTGACCGCGGAGACCGTCTTGTAGTCGGCCCGCGCCTGGGCGTTGTCCAGCGTGACCGTCACATAGCCGCGGCGGCCGTTGTAGAACTTCATGTGCGGGTTGGCCGCCATGTAGGTGGACCAGTTGGCCGGTTTGTCGGCGCCGTCCTTGCCGCTGGTGATCGACGTGCCGACGAACTCGACGCCCAGGGTCTTGGACGACGGGTTGTCGAAGTCCTTCTTGATGTCGAAGGCGTAGTGGACGTGGACGTCGCCGGTCAGGACGAGGAAGTTCTCGACGCCCGCCTGCTCGACCCCGGCCAGGACGCGGGAGCGGGAGGCGGGGTAGCCGTCCCAGGAGTCCATGGAGAGCTGGGAGCGGTCGGCGGTGGTGTTCTTCCGCTGCGAGAAGGTGACCTGCTGCGGGAGGACGTTCCAGGTGGCGGTGGAGCGCCGGAAGCCGTCCAGGAGCCAGCGCTCCTGGGTGGCGCCGGTGAGCGTGCGGGAGGGGTCCTCGGACTCGGGGCCGGGGTACTGCCAGCCGTCCCCGTAGGCCTGGTTGGAGCGGTACTGGCGGGTGTCGAGGATGTCGAACTGGGCGAGCCGGCCGTAGTGGAAGCGCCGGTAGAGCCGCATGTCGGGGCCGTCGGGCCGCTGCGGCATGCGCAGCGGCATGTTCTCCCAGTACGCCCGGTAGGCGGCGGCCCGGCGGATCAGGAACTCCGCGGGCGGGTCGCCGTTCTCGTCGATGTCGCCCGCGTAGTTGTTCTCGGTCTCGTGGTCGTCCCAGGTGACGTACCAGGGGAAGGCGGCGTGGGCGGCCTGGAGGTCCGGGTCGGACTTGTAGAGCGCGTACCGCAGCCGGTAGTCCCCGAGCGTCATGGTCTCGGTGTTGAAGTGCGCGGGGAGGGTGCGGTCGGTGTACTTGCGGGCGCCGCCGACCGCGCTGACGGCGTACTCGTACTGGTAGTCGCCGACGTGGAAGACGGCGTCCAGGTCCTCGCCCGCCAGGTGCTTGAAGGCCGTGAAGTAGCCGTCGTGGTACGCCTGGCAGGACACCAGGCCGAACCGGACGTCACGGACCTTGGCGCCGTGGGACGGGGTGGTGCGGGTGCGGCCGACGGGGCTGATCCACTTGCCCGCCCGGAAGCGGTACCAGTAGACGCGGTCGGGTTCGAGACCGCCCGCGTCCACGTGCACGGTGTAGTTGAACTCGGCGTGGGCGGTGGCGGTTCCGCGCCGGGCGACCCGCTTGAAGTGCTCGTCGCGGGCGATCTCCCACTGGACCCGGACGGCGCCCTCCTCGGGCAGGCCGTTGCCCGGCTCGTAGGCGCGGGGCGCGAGTCTGGTCCACAGCACGACGGCGTCGGGCAGTGGATCGCCCGATGCCACGCCGAGCGTGAAGGGGTTTTCGGTGAGCGCGTCCGTACGTACCTGCGCGGCCTGGGCGCTGGGCAGGTTGGTGGAGAAGGCCAGTGCGGCGGCTGCTCCGGTGACGGTGAGGAAGCGGCGGCGGCCCAGATGTGCTGCCGCGGCTCGTATCGCCTGCTGATGTGCGGCGTGTGCCATGTGCTCTCCCCTGGCTCGTGGCGTCAGAGGAATTGGAGTGTCGGGGGGAGGCCGCACGCTTGCCTATACACGACGCACACATGTCGGCTGGGTGAGGTCCGTTTCCGGATAGGACGTTTGCCGCCATATACCTGCGCTACGCAGGCATGTGACGTGGCGTACGCTGCCGCCCCATGAACGCGAGCGAGGGTGTGCCGGTGGTGTCGAAGGTCGCCGTGGTGACGGGCGCGGGCTCCGGGATCGGCCGGGCGGTGGCGCTCGAACTGAGCGAGTCGGGCTGGTCTGTGGTGCTCGCGGGGCGCCGCGAGGAGGCCCTGGCGGAGACGGCGCGGCGGGCGGGCGACGGCCCCTCGGTCCTCGCCGTGCCGACGGATGTGACCAGGCCGGAGCAGGTGGACGCGCTGTTCGCGGCCGTACGGGACCGCTTCGGCCGGCTCGATCTGCTGTTCAACAACGCGGGCAGTTCCGGCCCGCGCGGGGTGCCGGTGGAAGACCTCCGCCACGAGGACTGGCAGGCGGTCGTGGACATCAATCTGACGGGTGCCTTCCTGTGCGCGCAGGGCGCCTTCCGGCTGATGCGTGATCAGGATCCGCAGGGCGGACGGATCATCAATAATGGCTCGATTTCCGCCCACGCTCCCCGGCCGCACAGCGTCGCGTACACGGCGACCAAGCACGCGCTGACCGGGCTGACGAAGTCGCTGTCGCTGGACGGGCGGGCGTACTCCATCGCCTGCGGCCAGATCGACATCGGCAACGCGGAGACGGAGATGACCGGGCAGATGCGGGCCGGTGTACTCCAGGCGAACGGTGAGGTGGTGGCCGAGCCGGTGATGGACGTGGCGGACGTGGCACGTACAGTGCGGCACATGGCCTCGCTGCCCCTGGAGGCGAACGTGCAGTTCGCGACGGTGCTGGCGACGGCGATGCCGTACATCGGTCGCGGCTGACGGGCGGTGGGTCGTCACCGATCGTAGATAACCCCCGGCTCGATCGAATAATGTGACCGAGCGGAAATTCACCCCAAGAGATCAGCCCCGCCCGCAGATCCGACCGCCCCACGATCGAAGAAGACCGCATTGCGTTCTCTCCCGCTCACCCTGGTCGCCCGGCTGCTGCCCGTCGCCGTCCTCGCCGTCGCAGGCGTGGCCATGACCACCTCCGGCTCCGGCGACACGGACGACACCCGCCCCCAGGCGGCCGACGCCTCCCCGACCCCGTCCGCCGCCGCCCCGACCGGGGGCGGGGCGGGGCTCACCCCGGACGGGGGCGGGAGCGGCGACACCAGCGCGCCACCGCGCTACGCCAGGCCGCCGGCCGAGGCGTGCACCGCGCTTCCGGCCGCCAGGGTCAAGGAGCTGGTACCGGGCGCCAAGACCAGCGGCACCGAGATGAAGACCAGCGACCTCACCCGCCGTTCGGGCTGCTCCTGGCATGCCCTGGACGGCTTCGACTACCGCTGGCTGGACATCAGCTTCGACGTCACCGGGCGGGCGCCCGCGGGCTCCGGCGACCCGGTGTCCGGCCTCGGCGACAAGGCGACCGTCAATGACAAGCTCACCAGCGACGACGACCAGCAGGTGCGCGAGGCGGTGGTGACGGTCCGCAAGGACAACGCGACCATCGTGGCCACCTACAACGGCGGCGACTTCGAGAGCCACAAGGCCCCCTCGTCCAAGGAGATACGCGACGGCGCGATCAGCGCCGCGAAGAATGCGCTCTCCGCGCTCGACGAATGACCGCTTTTGCGCATGTCGATGAACATGCGCTGTGTTTCGACAGGCCGCCTGGGCGACTGGTTACGATCACCCCACCGTAACCAACCCCTGGAGTTCCGCCGTGTCCGAACCACGCCTGGGCGTCGCCATCCTGACCATGGGCAACCGGCCCAGAGAGGTGGCCGCCCTGCTGGAGTCGGTCGCGAAACAGGACGTACCGGCCACCCGTGTCGTCGTCGTCGGCAACGGCTCCCCGCTGCCCGAGATGCCGGAGCACGTGACCGCGGTCGAGCTGGAGGAGAACCTCGGCGTCTCCGGCGGCCGCAACGTCGCCTGGCGGCGGCTGCGCGCCTTCGGTGACGTGGATGTCGTCATCGACCTCGACGACGACGGCCTGCTCGTCGACGCCGATGTGTTCCGTACCGTGCGCGACCTGTACGCGGACGATCCGCGGCTGGGCATCGTCAGCTTCCGCATCGCCGACGAGACCGGCGAGACCCAGCGCCGCCACGTCCCCCGGCTCCGGGCGGGCGACCCGATGCGCGGCGGCGAGGTGACCACCTTCCTCGGCGGCGGACACGCCCTGTCCGTGCCGATGCTGGACCGGATCGGCGGCTGGCCGGACGAGTTCTTCTTCACCCACGAGGAGACCGACCTCGCCTGGCGGGCGCTCGACGCGGAATGGAAGGTGCTGTACGTCCCCGAACTGCTCCTCCAGCACCCCCGCACCTCCCCCGCCCGGCACGCGGTCTACCACCGGATGACCGCCCGCAACCGGGTCTGGCTCGCCCGCCGCCACCTCCCGCTGCCCCTGGTCCCCCTCTACCTCGGCACCTGGACCCTCCTCACCCTCGCCCGCACCCGCGCCCTCGACGGGCTGCGGGCCTGGGCGGGCGGCTTCCTGGAGGGCGTCCGCACCCCGTGCGGCACCCGGCGGCCCATGCGGTGGCGCACGGTGTGGCGGATGACCAGGCTGGGCCGCCCGCCGGTGATCTGAGGCGCCCCTCCCCTCAGCGTGTCTCCGGTGCCTCCGCTGCCTCCGGTGCCTCCGCTGCCTCCGGTGCCTCCAGCAGGTCGCGCACCTCCTCGGCGGACGTCTCCCGCAGCTCCTCGCCGACGAGCAGCCAGCGGGTGATGCCGACCGACGCGAGGAACGGCAGGTCGTGGCCGGCGATCAGCAGCGCGCCCCGGTAGGAGGCGAGCGCGCCGGTCAGCTGGCGCACGCTGGCCAGGTCGAGGTTGTTGGTGGGCTCGTCCAGCATCAGCAGCTGCGGGGCCGGGGCGGCGAGCATGGTGGCCGCGAGGGCGGCCCGGAAGCGCTCACCGCCGGAGAGGGTGCCCGCGGGCTGTTCGGCGCGCGCCCCCTTGAACAGGAACCGGGCGAGCTGGGAGCGGATGTGGTTGTCGCCGACGCCGGGCGCCAGGCGGGCCACGTTCGCCGCGACGCTCAGTTCGTCGTCCAGCACGTCCAGGCGCTGCGGCAGGAACCGCAGCGGCACGAAGGCCCTGGCCTCGCCGGACAGCGGGGGCAGCTCCCCGGCCAGGGTGCGCAACAGCGTCGTCTTCCCGGCACCGTTGCGGCCGACGAGGGCGATGCGTTCGGGGCCGTGCACCCGGAGGTCGACGCCGCGCAGCCGGCCGAAACGGGGGCGCAGCGCGCTGAGGCTGAGCACGGTGCGGCCCGCGGGGACGGCGGTGTGGGGCAGGTCCACCCGGATCTCGGCGTCCTCGCGGACCGCGTCCGCGGCCTCCTCGCGCCGCTCGCGCGCCTCCCGCAGCCGGTCCTCGTGCAGCCCGCGGAGCCGGTCCCCCGACTCCTGCGCGGACCGCTTGCGCTCCCCCGCGACGATGCGCGGGGCCCGCCGCTGGACGTCCATCTTCTTGCTGTGCCGCTCCCGGCGGGCCACCTTGACCCGGGTCTCCTCCAGTTCGCGCTTCTGGCGGCGTACGTCCGCCTCGGCGGCCCGCAGCGTCCGCCCGGCCGCCTCCTGCTGGACGGTCAGGGCCTCCTGGTACGCGGACCAGCCGCCCCCGTACCAGCTCACCGACCCGGACCGCAGCTCGGCGATGCGGTCGACCCGCTCCAGCAGGTCCCGGTCGTGGCTGACGACGATCAGCACACCGGAGCGCCAGGAGTCGACGGCCTCGTAGAGCCTGCGGCGCGCGAACAGGTCGAGGTTGTTGGTCGGCTCGTCGAGCAGCAGCACATCGGGGCGCTCCAGCAGCAGCGCGGCCAGCCGCAGCAGTACGGTCTCCCCGCCGGACATCTCGCCGACCGTGCGGTCCAGGCCGAGGCCGTCGAGCCCGAGCGAGCCGAGCGTCGCCAGCGCCCGTTCCTCGACGTCCCAGTCGTCGCCGACCGTCTCGAAGTGTTCCGTGCCGACGTCCCCGGATTCGATGGCGCGCAGCGCGGCCCGCCGCTCGGCGATGCCCAGCGCCTGGTCGACGCGGAGCGTCGTGTCGAGGGTGATGTTCTGCGGCAGATGGGCGAGGCTGCCGGCGACGGTCACCGAGCCGCGCGCGGGCCGCAGTTGACCGGCCAGCAGCCGCAGCAAGGTGGACTTGCCGGTGCCGTTCGTGCCGACGAGCCCGGTGCGGCCCCGGCCGACGGTGAGGGAGAGCCCGTCGAAGAGCGTGGTGCCGTCCGGCCACTGGAAGGAGAGGCCGGAGCAGGTCACGGCGGCGCCGGGCGTGGACGTGGTGGGATGGGCCATGGTGATCTCGCAGTCGTCAGCGCTGGGATGGGGGCTTCGTATGCGAGCACCACGCGGCGGCCGAGCCGGGAGGGGCGAGGGAGTGCGGGGCCTGTCGGGGTGAGGGACGGCTCATGCACCGAGGTCGCATCCACGCGTACGGCAACGCCGTACCGCGCGATGATCGCGAACCTCAGATGCGCAACGTCCACCTCTATCGGAGACAACAGGACACGGGAACCGTACCGCACCCGGCGGCCTGGGAGCATGTGTTTTTCACGCGACCGGGCCCCCTCCGCCGTGCGGCGGAGGGGGCCCGGCGACCCCTGCGGGTGGCCGTCCTCAGAACGTCCACTCGTGGTTGCGGTCGGACCTGCACGGCCCGATGGCCAGCTTGGCGGAGGGGTCAGTGGAGCCCCGGTCCGCCTTGATCGCCAGGCACTGCTGGTTGCTGGCGTAGTTGTGGATCCAGAACTTCTTGTCGCCCCGACTCTCCAGCCACCACAACTGGTTGTCGTTGGTGGTGCCGTCGCAGTGGAACTCCGTGACTTCCTGCCCGTGGTCGGCACCGCCGTAATACGGCAGGTCCATGCAGTAGCCGTCCTTGACGTTGCGGATCTGGAAGAGGTTGGCAGAGCCGGGGCCCTTGCCCTTGTACCGCACCTCGAAGTTCCAGACCTGGTTGTCCGCGCTCGTGCCGTCGCAGTCGTACTGCTGGATCTTACCGTCCACCTCGCCCTTGCCGTAGCCGGGAATGTCGGCGCACTTACCGGTGACCGCGTTCCTGAGCAGGACGTTCTTCTTGTTGGAGAAGTCGACCGGGGCCACGGCCCGCTTCGGCGAGACCTTCTTGCTCTTCTTGGGGGCAGGAGCGGACTTCTTCTCCTCCTTCTGCTTCTCCGCCGCGCTCGGGCTCGGCTTCGCCGGGCTCTTCGGGGCCTTGGACTTGTCCTCGGGCGTGGGCTTGGGCTTGTCGGGCGACTTGGGCGCGTAGGCCCCGGGGGCCTTGTCCTCGTCGTTCGCCGGCATGGTGTGGGCCGACGTCTTCCGGGCCAGCGCCGCCGGTTCGCTGTCGTCCTTGCTGTTGGTGCCGGCGACCAGGAACGGTATGGCGATCAGCAGCGCACCGCCGATCCCCGCCGCGGCCAGCAGCGCCTTGGTCGGACGGCCGGACGGCGGCTTGTCGCCGCCTTCCCCGCCATCGCTCTCGGACGTGCTGCCCGGGGGGTTGCCACCCGCGGCGGCCACCAGGGAGCCGACATCGGCGTCGCCGTGCTCGTCGCTCCGCTTGGCAGCGGACGAGGCCGGCTCGGACGACGTCTTGCCCGAGGAGGACTTCACCGTAGCCGCCACCGTCGCGGCGGAAACCGTTTCGGGCTCGGCGGCCTTCTTCGGTTCGTCGCCCTTCACGGGCTCGGCGGCCGTCTTGGAGCCGGCGGGCCCGGTGGTCTTCGTGCTCTCCTTGGTCCCGTTCGCCTCCTCGGCCTTGTTCACCTCCTTGGTTTCCTTCGCGTCCTTGCGCGCCGCCCGGGGGCGGAGCGCGGAATCCGGATCGGCCACCGTGCCGGGCATGCTGACGGCACGGCGCACCGTGGGGCCTGCGGGCCCCGAGCTGTCCTGATGGGGCATCAAGTCTCCGATTCTGTAGTGCTGGACCGGCGGTCAGGATGCCGCCGACCGGTCTGCGGCGCGCCCCAGCGGACCGTGGCACAACTCCGGCCAGCTGAACGGTCCCGGCGCCGCCCGTTGGGCGCCCAGTGCCTGCTCCAGCCGGCCGAGTGCGGCCCGGTCGTCGGCGTCGAGCCCGGCGCCGTGCGGGGGCTGTGCGTTCGGCGTGGTGAGAGGGACCTCGCGCAGCAGGATCAGTGGTGCTCCGTCCTCCTCGCGGACATCGAGCACCCGCAGCACCGTGCCCGGGGAGAACACCACCTCGTCCCGGGCCGGGCCCGCCCCCGGCCGGTCGGTCAGCTGGCGCACCCGGCGCCCGGTGACCGACCAGATCGCGTACCGCGCGCCGCGCGGGCGCGGTGCGCCGGCCGCGAGTGGCAGCGCGCACACCGGCGCCGGATCCCGCAGCAGGTCCCCGGGCACCGGGGCGTCGTCGAGGTCCTCCGCCTCGGCGCCGCGCAACGCCACACCGCGGTACGAGGGCAGTCGGCGCAGCCCCGAGGCGAGGCAGGCGGCGTACGGCAGCAGCGGCTTGTCGGCGTCGCGGAGCGCACGGGCCAGTTCGGCGTGGCCCAACGGGCCCTCCGTGGTGTGCAGATAAAGGTGCACCGCGATGAGGTCAGCGCGGGCCGCCTCCTGTTCCTGCCCGCGCAGCGCGGGCAGCCTGGTGAGCATACGGCCCACGGCGGTCCCGTGCCGGTCCCACACCGTGTCCGCGAGCGCCCGGAACATGCCGCGTTCGGCCTCGGTACTGACGTGGCCGGGCTGAAAGGGCACCGGTGCCAACGGCGCCGCCAACCGCCGCACCGGTGGCTCCGGTTCGGGCTCCGGCTCCGGTTCCGGTTCCGGTTCCGGTTCGGGCTCCGGTTCCGGCTGGATGGGTTCGGCGGGTTCGGGCTCGGTGGCCCGGGGTTCGGTGGGCGCGGCTTCGGTGGGCTCGGCCCGTTTCTCATCCGGATCGCCGGAGCCCGAGGACACGCTCATCATCGGCGGACGTGACGGAGCGGGCGGCGGCTCGGGTACGTCCCCGGCGGGTTCCGGCTCCGGCTCCGGCTCCGGCCCGGGAGCGGACGTGACGGACGGCGGCGCGCCGGGCGCCGGACGCCCGTCGGACGCCGCGTCCGTGCCCGGCCCCGGGCCCGCACCGGGCTCCGGGGGCGTACCCGAGGCGGTGTCAGCGCCGGAGCCCGCGTCCCCGCCGGGGGACGGGTCGGGGCCGGACTCCGACGGGGTGTCAGGCGTCGGGAACCAACCGGCCGCGGCCCAGGAGTCGGGGCCGAACCGCGGGCCCGGTTCCGGGTTCGCACCGGGAGACGCGGGCCGGCCGGTCGCGGGCCGTTCACCGGTTCCCGAGGCTTCGGGCCCGGGCCCCTTACGGGGCGCCGGGAACGTGCCGGACGCCGGAGCCGGATCCGTCGCGGACCCCGCACCGTCCGTCGGGCGCGTCCCGGCGGCGGGTGGCGCACCGGGGGCCGGCGGTACGCCGCCATGCGGCGGAGTCGTGCCGGGCGCGGACGCCGGAGCGGGCGCGTCCGGTCCGGGCCCCGGATCCAGGTCCGCGCGAGGCGGCGTCGGCGTTCCGGGGGCTGAGGGCGCGCCGGCGGCAGGCCGCGGGCCCGCCGGGTCCGGCCCGGACCCCGCACCGGGCGCCGGGGGTGTGCCGCCGGACGCCGGATTCACGCGAGGGGAGGAGGGCGTGCCCGGCCCCGGGCGGGTGTCCCACCGGTCGGGGGCCGGGGGCATGCCGCCGGGCGGCGGTGCCCCGGGCTCGGAGCGTGCCCCGGGCTCGGGGCGCGGGCCGGGCGCACTCGGGCCGGGGCGCGGCGCCCCAGGCGCGCGCGGCCCCGAGGGCCCGTCGGCCGGCGTGACCGGGCCGGCCTCCGGGCGCCCGCCGGGCGCCGGGGGCGGGCCGGTCACGGGGCGCGGACCAGGCCCCAGCCTCGGCCCCGGACTCAGGCCCGCACCAGGCGGCAGCGGCCCGCCCGGCACCGGGCGGTCGCCGGGCGCCGGAGGCACGCTGCCGGGCGGGCGGGGCCCGGGGGCCGACGAGCCGTCATCAGCCGCGCGCGGGACCGGAGGAGGAGGCGTACCGCCCGCCGGGCGGGGGCCGGGGCCGAAGTGCGGTCCACGTCGCGGGCCGGTGTCGGGCGCCGGGCGGCTGCCGGGCTGCAGGGGTGCGCCGGGGCTCGGGCGCCTACCGGGTACCGAGCCCGTGGCGGTGGCCTGGCCCGCGGCCGCGGCGGCCGAACCGGTTACGGGGGCCGCGGCGGCCGGGCCGGGGCCGGGAAGTGAGGGCGCGCCGGCGGCCGGGGTGGGGTGGGTGCCCGTCGTGGGGCGGGCGACCGGGGGCGGGGTGGTGCCGGGCGCCGGGCGGGGGGCTGGGGCGGGGCGGGGGGTGAAGCGGAGGGTCCGGACGCCGTGCCGCGCCGCGATCGCGCGCAGTTCGCGGCCGCCGTCCGCGGCCGTGCCGTGTACGTACAGCCGCGCCCGGCTGCGTACATCGGCCCCCAGCCGCTCGAAGAGCCTGGTGAGTTCGGGCCACAGCGACGGGTCCAGTTCCTCGCCGGGGCGGCCGACCTCGATGGCCGGGCCCTCGGCGTCGACCGCACGGGTCGAGGTGGACGGCGCCTGGCCGTCGCGTTCGGTGATCCACAGGCCCGCCCGGGTCACCATCGCCTGCCAGCGGTCGGAGAGCCGTACGATGCCGTGCTCGACGTTGCCGGGGCCCGGCAGCGGCGGGCTCCAGCGCAGCAGGCGCGGGGCCGGGGTGGCCTGGCCCTCGGGGGTCGGGGCGCACACCACGGCGTCCACGAAGGGCCGCCACCGCGGGTTGCCGTCGGCGCCGACGAGCATCGCCCGTGCGGTGCCACGGTCCGCGGGGCCGCTGGGCGCCAGGAGCGGCAGACCCGTGTAGACCACGATCTCGGTGTCGAGCATCTCGGCGGCCAGCTGCCCCGTGCGCAGGATGTCCCGGGGGCTCCCGGGGGCGAGGCGGACCCGGGACCACAGGGACGCGGGCAGGGACGACAGCACCTCGCCGATGTCGGACGCCGAGACGTCCCCGCCCTCGGGGACACCGACCAGAACGGTGGGCCCCCGGGGGTCGGCCGGCACCGAGTAGCACAGGTCGCCGCGCTGCGGCGCGGTGGCGTGGGGTGAACGGGCCAGCAGACCCGCCGGGATCTGCTCGACGACACATCCGCTGTCGGTCCGCGGGGGCACCTGCTCGACGCCGGGCTGCCACGCGGGGGCGGGCTGACGCGTGCCCAGGGCCACCGGCTGGACGCCCGGCGAGAAGCTCCACCAGCCCCTGCGCCGCGGCGGGTCGGGCTGGACGAACAGCGAACCGCCGGGGACGATCTGGACCTCGCCGTCCGGGGCGATCACCTCCAGCTCCCACCCGTCGGCGACCCTGCGGGCCACGGACGGCCGGTCCGGCCGGTCCTCCCCCGCGCCGGACATGACGAGCCGTACGGTGCCGGTGCCCGCCTCGCGCAGCGAGTCGAACACCTCGCCCAGGCGCTCCCAGAACTCTTCCGCCGACGCGCCGTCCCCGCCCGCCGCGCCGGTCACGACGGTGGCGATGCCCGCTTCGGCCCCCATCGTGTCGACGAGTTCGTCCACGGTCGTCTGACTGATCGTGGTGTCCCGGGCCGAGCGGAGCAGGATGAGCGCGCCGTACTCCTCGGCGAGCAGCAGCTCGTCCGGCTCGGCTTCGGTGGCCTCGCCGCCGAAGCCACCGGTCGGGGCGGGGGCGGCGGCGCGCTGTGCCTTGCCGCGACCGCCGAACCACCGCGACCGGCCACCGGAACGGGTCACGTCGTCTCTCCTTCGCACCTGGGTGTGTCACTCAAGCCGTTGTCACCTGGTGGCCGATGGGCTGAAGTGGCCCGCCATACCAGGGGGCTTGGAGTGTACGCAGTGAATATGGCAAACAGGTGATTCTGTCCAGCCACGGGCCGCAGAACTAGGCTTTCCACTCGTGGTCGGCCACGGCACGGCCGGTGCCGGTGCCGGTGCCGGGAGGACGGTGCCGACCGCCGCCGCCCTGCCGGCGAGGCTTGTTCTTCGACGCGGTCGGCGTCACCGTCCCGTCGGCGGACGACACCGCCACCATGCGCCGGCGGCGTCGTCCGCCTCGGTCACCCGCTCTCGCCCTCGCTCTCGCCCTCGCCGGAGTCAGGAAGGTCCACGTCGGTGACGCGCTTGCGGCGGGCCGCCGTCTTACGGGCCGCCGTCTTGCGGGGCGCCGCCGTACCGTTCGCCGCCGCGGTGTCCGTCGCCGCCTCGCCTGCCGTCGTCCCGTCCTCCGCCGGGCCGTCCTCCGCCGTGGCCGGTTCGCCGGCCCCCGGTGCGGTGCCCTCGCGGGGCACCACCGACGGCCACTCGACCCCGGACGGCTCGTCCCCGGGCTCCCCGTCGGGCGCCTCGGCCGCGGCGGCCATGATGTCCGCCAGTCCGTCCGTGGTCATCACCATGCTGACCGGGGCGGAACTGTTGATGCACAGGCTGTGCCCCTCCGGAAGCCGCTCCAGGAACGCGGGCACCCGCACCCGCTCGAACCCCAGGCGTCCGGCCGCGTGCAGATAGCGGGGCGAGGTGTAGATGGGCACGACCGCCGTGCCGTCCGGCGCCGACGCGCTCACCGGTTCGCCGTTCGCCGTGACCAGCACCGCGACCTCCGCCTTGGCCAGCGCGGCGGTGACGTCCTCCGCCGGGCCGTAGCCGGTGGTGGCGAGCTGGATGGCGGCGTCCACGTCGTCCTCGGGCTCGGGCCAGCCGAGCGCTTCCGGGGAGGGCTGGTAGTTCTCGTTGTCCTGCCACTCCACGATCTCGCCGTCGTCATCGGAGCGCCACTGGCCCACCACGGCCCAGTCCGGCGGCGGGCCTTCGCCCTGCCAGGCGGGGTCGGTCAGGTAGAGCCAGTGGTTCGGCGCCAGCTTGGCGGCCTTGACGAACTCATCCGGCGGTTCCGGCACTTCGGTCTCGTCGGACGCCCCGGGGGCGGGTGCCGGGGTCTCGGCGGTCGGCTCGAAGTCCGCGAAACCGGTTGACGGCTCGCCCGATTCGGATGGGGTGACCGCGGCGGAAGCGCCGTTGTCGCTCATGCTGTCCTCGCTTACTGGGCCGACTGGCTCACTGCTGGTAATGCTCGGCATGGTCGGTGATGCGGGCGCACCCGTGCGGGGTTGCCCGGTGTGCTCCCGCTCCGTCCCCCGAGGCGCCTCGCGCCCCTCCCCAGCCCGGCTCACCCGCAACTCGCTCACCGGCACGAGTCGGGCCACCGGGGCGGAGGAGCTGAGGAACACCAGTTCCCGATCCTCGGACAAGCGATCGAGGAGATCGGGTACCCGCATCATCACATGAGCGGGCGGCCCCTCGTCCACCACCTGAGGTGTTCTTGAGATTACGGCCGCCGCCGGATGGCCCCGATCGCGCGGGCCCGGGAGCGGAGGAGGACGGGCACGGACGCGTTCCCCCGCCCCGTCACCACCCCGTCGCCGCAGGCCCTCCGTCCGCGGCCGCCGCCTCGTACCGGTCCACCTCGGCCTTGCCCTCCCGCAGGGCGCTCGCCGTGACGAGCTGCCCCACCGGGGCCGAGGAGCTGAGGAACAGGATCTCCTTCCCCTCGGGCAGCCGGTCCAGCAGATCGGGTACGGACATCACCTCGTGCGCGGGCAGCTTGTCGTCCTCCAGCTCCGGCGAGGGGGAGAAGACGGGCACCGCGGGAGTCCCGTCGGGGGCCTCGGTGACCGCCAGTTCGCCCCCCTCGTCGACACACACGGCCACTTCGGCGTCCGCGAGCACCAGGGCGAACAGCTCCTGTGAGCCGTAGCCGGTGGCGACGAGCTGTACGGCGGCGTCCGCGGGGCTGACCGGGCGGGCCCAGCCGTGCGCGTCGGGTGAGGGCCGGTACTCGGTGTTCTCCTCCCACTCGACGATCTCGCCCCGCTCATCACTGCGCCAGCGCCCGAGGATCGCCCAGGACGGCGGAGGCTCGTCCTCGTCGCCGTCCCAGTGCCGGTCGATGATGGACAGCCAGTGGTCGGGGGCCGTCTTGGCGGCCTTGACGTAGTCCCCGGGCGGCTCCCGGAAGCCGGCTTCGCCCTTGAGTACCGCGTTCGGGCCGCCCTGCTTCCCGGCGGCGCTCGAACTCCCGCCACCGGATTCGCCCGTGGCCGGTGGCTCCGGAGTGGTGTCGTGCCCGTCGTCCGGAGTGCCGGAAGGACTCGTCATGAGGGGAACTCCATCGGTGTGCGTGGTGCGGAAATCTGGATCAGTTGTCGGTCGTCCGGGCGGAGAGGGCCCGGAGGGCTTGACTTCACGGCTCCGTCTGGTCACATCCCTCCCAGCCGGTTCCCGTCCTCCCAGAGTGCCGCCTCGAACTCCGCCATCGCCGCTTCCAGCTCCGGGAAGGCCGCGGACACGTCGCCGACCCCCGACCAGGCCCGCCGCAGCAGCGACAGGCTCTCGGACACGGCGCGCAGGCGGGCCACGGACTCCGGCAGGTGGGAGTTGTCGCTCGTGAGGAGGTCGTCGATCTCCCTTTGCAGGCTGTCGAGAGCGCGCGCCAGCGTGCGCCTGGCGCCGGGGGTGGACGCTGTGGCGGCCCGCTTGACGGCCGGGACCAACGAGTTCAGCGACGTCCAGCGCGCTTCGAGCCTGCCGGCCTCCTCGACCGCCTCCGCCCGGGGCCCGGTGCCGGCGGGTTCCTGCGACAGCGGCACCGTGGCGCCGAGTTCCAGCTCGATGCCGAACTCCGCCCGCGTGGAGAGTGAGTGGCGCGGTGGCTCCGGCCGCGCGGCGACATCGCCCGGGGCCTCGACCGTGGGAGCGCCGGCCGGCGCGGAGGAGGTCCGGCCGGTCGCCGGCGCGTCCTGCTGTCCGGCCGCTTTGTCCTGCTTCTTCCAGCGGGTCTGGACCCACTTGCCCCGTTTCCCGTCGCCGTCCCTCCGGTGCGCCGCGATGCGCAAGCGTTCCGACGTATCGGTCCCGACCACGTCGAGGGGCGCCGTATAGCTGTAGGCGAACCGCCCGGTGCGGTGGGAGTACGCCTGGGACACCGGGCGCTGCCGCCCCCCTCCGGGACCGGTGGTGAGGAAGACGGCCGGGGTCTTCACGGGGATCGCGTGGAACCTCGTCATGAGGTCCGTCAGGGCGAGGAACTCCCCCTCGGACACCGGTACGGGGCCGAGTCCGGGCAGGTGCAGCACCATGCCCCCGGCCTGGTCCGTATCGGTGACCAGCAGGATGGGCATGTCCGTCTGCTGCGCCCGCCACATGGGCTGGTACGGCCTGGTCGTTCCGCCGGACTCGGCGGCGACCTCGTCCACGCTCTCCCAGGTGATGCCGTTCGGTGCCGGCCTGCCACTCCAGTTGACGCCCCGCAGGGTCTCGCCGCCCGCGTCGGGCGCCGTGTTCTTCAGCAGGATGGAGTCGTCGAACGCGCCGTTCTCCTCCAGGTGGTACGCGGCCAGCACATCGGCGTCCGACACCCGCGCGCCGCGGGCGGCGGCCCTGGCCGTCACCCGCCACAGCTCCTGGACGTTCGGCGCCTCCCACGGGGTGCCGGGCGCCAGGTGGAGCACCTTGCGGCCCAGCTCCTCCGCCTTCGGCGGCGGCAGGGCGAGGCGCTGGGACGCGGCGACGCCCGCCCACAGGGCCCGCGCGACCTGCCGGGGACCCACCGGCGTGGAGTCGTCCAGTTTCAGCACGGCCCGTACGTGCGCGTCACCATCCTTCGCCATCCGGTCGAGGGAGTACACCAGGGCGGGGTCGGGGTCCGGGGTGAGCCGGGCGTCCGGCCGGTCGGCCAGCCGGGCGCGGGCGTCGTCGAGCACGGCCAGATAGTCGGCCCGGCTCGGGGCGAACCCGCCGGCCCGGCGGGCGAGGAACGTCCACAGGCCCAGGCGGAAGGGCGTCAGCCCGCTCAGCTCGGGGTCGTTCGCGCGCATCCGCTCCAGCGCGCCGATCCCCTGCAACGCCGTGAGGTACTTCGCCCGGTCGTCCTCGATGCCCTTGCCGAGCATCTTCCGCAGTGCCCGCACCAGCCGCAGCGTGGTCGCGCGGGTCTCCGGTGACACGGGCCCCGGGCCGGTGTGCAACTCCGCGTCCCGCGCCAGAGCGTCCAGTTCGTGGACCAACGGCTCCGGCCGGTGGGTCACCCTCCTGGCGACCTCGCCACCGGGGCTGTCGAACACCACCCTGCCATCGGCGTCCGCACCGGTCTGCCGGGTGTAGGTGCTCGCATCGTGCCGGCTCTCGTTGGCGACGTGCTGGCCGAGCGGCACGTCCTCCAGCGGGTCCTCGACGAAGGGGGCCGGCGCGGTCGAGGGGTGGGGGCGTGAGGGGTCCCCTTCGGACTCTCCCCAGCACACCACGACGTCCAGCACGTGGCCCGGGGGCAGTTCGGCCACCTCTTGCAGCCCGCCGAAGTAGCGACCCGCGTCGCGCGTGCTCAACCAGACCGTGCGGCCGCGCACGCTGAGCCCCACCCGGCCCGGTTTGCCGTGGGCGACGATCGTGTGGACCGCCGCGTTCGGGGGCAGCTCCTCCGACCCGGTCTCGGCGAAGCCATCGGCCAGCGGCACGAGGTGCTTGAGCCGGCGGGCGGAGCGGAACAACCGGTACCGCTGCTCGGCGGTGCGCCGCCCGGGCTCGTCGTCCCGGTGCGACTCCAGACCGAAGCGCTCGTGGTTCTCGTCCACCATCGGCATGGTGTCCACGTCGCTGTCGCGGAACCTGGTACCGTCCAGCGCCGTCCACACGCGGTCGGTGTACGGGACGTTCTCCCTCGGCGGATCGAACGGCGCCCAGGCACCCAGCGGCCGGTCGGGGCCGGGATCGGTCAGGGCGAGAACGTGCGCGTCCAGCCGGTCGTCGTACCGCAGGCGTCCGTCGCCGCTGGGCGCCCACACCCGCCGCCCCAGATGGGTGGCCACCGCGCGCTGCAACGCCATGTACCTGCGGCGGGCCGCGTACGGAATCGCCAGCACCACCGGTGTGTTCCTGGGCAGCTTCGCCAGCTCCGGGTCGCTTCCCAGTTCCTCCGCGAACTCCTCGTAGCTCAGCTCCCGCCCGTCACGCGTCCGCACACCGTCCGCGGTCGGCTCACCCCCCACCACGTACGCTTCGCCGCCCCAGGGCGCGGGATCGTCCGACACCCGCTCATCCGGCTGTCCCGCCCTGACCCGGTACGACACCATCCGGTCGACCCGCACCCGGTCGACGCGCTCACCGGTCAGGTTGCGCCCGCGCACCGCTCCGGAGGCGTCGCGCAGCAGGGTGGCCGGTGACAGCAGGGGGTCGGGCGCCGTGTGGTCCGTCGTGGGCGGGGCGGCGGTGTCCGACGGCTGCGCCGGGGCTGTGGCCGCGAAGGTGACCGTGGAGCCCGGGGGCGCGGTGGACTGCCCGGCCTGGGCACTCGCCGGCGGGCCGGCGAAGGTCCATGCGGCCGGGGCCTGGGTGGCGGGGTCCGGCAGGGCGATGATGCTGAGCGGGGCGGTCGGGGCCGGTGCGGCCAGTCTCATGGGCGCGCCGTAGCTGAAGGCGGGCCGTCCGGTGCGGTCGTAGAACCGCCGTGCCAGGCCTCCCGGGCTGCCGGGGCCGGTGGTCAGGAACAGGGCGGGGGTGGTCAGCGGGATGCCGTACCACCTCGGGTCGAGGGCCAGCAGCTCCAGGAGTTCCGCCTCGGGTACGAGGACGGGGGCGCGACCGGGCACGCGCACGCCCATCCTCCCCGCGTGATCCGCGTGGATCACGTACAGCAGTGGCGTGGGCTTCCCCTTGCCGGCCCAGGTGGGGTTCACCGGATGGGCGTTGGGCCCGTTCGGGCCCATGACGAGGTGGCGGACGTCCCCGCTGTTGACGCCCATGGGCGCCGCCAGCCCGGCGAGGTTGAGGCCTTGGACGTGCTGCCCCTGCTTCAGCAGCGTGGCCGGGCCGAAGGCCCCGGCCTCCACGAGGTCGTAGGCGGCCAGCAGATCGTGGTTGCGGACGTTCATGCCCCGGGCGATGCCCTTGGCCATGAGCGCCCACAGGAATTCCTGCCACGACGCGTCCCAGGTGTCCATGGGGGTCAGATGGAGCACTCTGCGGCCCAGTGCTTCGCGGTCCGTCGCGGATGTCTCGTCCAGCAGCATGGTGCCGGCAGCGGCCACCGCCCACAGGGCGGACGCGCGCTGCTTGGAGGTCACCGGTGCGTTGGGGGCGAGACCCCGGATGTGGCGCACCAGGCTGTCCCCTCGGGGCGCGAGTCTTTCGAGGGCGAGCCGGAGGACGGGCGCGGGCACCTCGGTGGTGAGCCGGGCGCCGGCATCGGCCGCGATCCGGCCCCGGGCGAAGTCGAGCAGCGCCAGATATCCGGCCTCGTCCGGAGCCCTGCCGCTGTGGTGCCTGGTGAGGAAGTCCAGCATGTCCAACCGGACCGGCGTGAGCTGGTTGATCTCCGGGTCGTTCGCGCGCATCCGCTCCAGCGCGCCGATCCCCCGCCACACCCTGAGGTACTGGGCCCGGTCGTCCTCGATGCCGTTGCCGAACACCTTCCGCAGCGCCCGCACCAACCGCAGTGTGGTCGCGCGGGTCTCCGGTGACACGGGCCCCGGGCCGGTGTGCAACTCCGCGTCCCGCGCCAGAGCGTCCAGTTCGTGGACCAACGGCTCGGGGCGGGCGGTGACCCGGCGGGTGACGGTACCGCCGGGTGCCTCGGACAGGACACGGTTCCGGGGGTTCAGGCCAGTGGGCCTGGTGGGCGCATCCGTGTCACGCCGGCTTTCGTTGGCGGCGTACTGGAAGAGCGGCACGTCCTCCAGCGGATCGTCGACGTGCGGAGCCGGCTGGAGCACGGAGACAGGCTGCTTCGGGTCGCCGTCCGTCCCGCTCCAGCAGACCTCCAGGCCTATACGGTGCCCCTTGGGCAGCCGGCGCACCTCCGGCAGCCCGCCGATGTAACGACCGGCGTCCTGCTTGCCCAGCCATACCGTCCGGCCATTGCGGAGGACCAGTTCGAGCCCGCCCGGCGTCCCGTGGCCCGCGTAGACGTAACACGCCGGGTCCGGAGTGATCTCTTCGGTACTGACCGTCCGTTCGACGCCACCGGCCGGTGCGACGTGCGCCATCCGCCGCATCCGGCGGTACGTCCGGAACAGGCGCTCACGTCGCCGCAGGTCTTCCGGCACGGAGATCCGGCCGAAGTGCACGTGATCATCGGAGAGCAGCGGCCGGGTGTACACATCGCTGACCCGGAACGTCGTCCCGTCCAGCGCCGTCCACTCACGATCCTCGTACGGCCCCCGTACGGCGGGCGCGTCGAACGGCACCCAGCCGCCGTGCGGCAGATCCGGGTCGCGGTCGACGATGACGGGGCGGTGCCCGCCCGCCGCCGCGTCGGGCTCCAGCCGGGCCGCACCGCTGGGTCCCCACACCTTCCGCCGCAGCCGGTCCTCCACCTCCTCCAGCATCTCCAGGTACTGGTCCCCCGCCTCCGACAGGACCAGCACCACCGGCACGTCCGCGGGCAGCGCCGCCAGCTCCGGATCGGCCGCCAGCACATCGGCCAGCCCCCGCTTGTCCAGCACCCGGCCGTCGGGAAGATACATCCGCCCGTTCTCGCCCTCGGCCCAGATGACATACGCCGAATCCGGCCACGGCGCGTCCTCCTCCGACACCACCACCGGGGAGGCGCCGGGCCGGGTCTCGATCAACCGCACCTTCCCGGGCAGCAGCCGGCTCACGGGCTTCCCCGTGAAGTTGCGACCCTGCGGCGTGCCGGACGGGCCCGTCAGCACCGTCCGCGACGACAGAAGGGGGTCGTTCGGACCGGTGAAGCTCCCCGACACGGGCGGAGGCGGAGGCGCCTTCACCGTGAGCGGTGGCGCGGAGGGCCCCTGCGGCGGCGGGAAGAGGGCCGTCTCCTCCGGCTGCGCCGAGTAGCCGCCGCCCGGGGCCCAGGCGCGCGGGGCGTGGTGGCGGGGGGTCAGGGGGAACCGGGACAACTCCAGATCCATCCCGACCGAGCCCGCCGCCGAGACCAGCAGGAACGGCAGGGCCATGGGCAGCGGAGGCTCGGGCCGGGCGTTGGCGGTGAAGTACGAGCTGATCGAGGATCGCAGATCGCTCCAGGTCAGCGGGGGCCCGCCCGCCCTGGTCAGCTCCAGGGCCCAGAACCCCCTGAGCAGCGCCCCGAACGCCGCCAGGTCGTTCTCCAGCATCGGCCCGTAGACCAGCCGGATCGCCCGCACCCACCGCAGCACATCCGGGGCGCGGCCCCGGTCGCCGGTCAGCTCCTCGGCCATCCGGCCCAGTTCGGCCGTACTCGGCTCGGGCCGGAAACCCACCCACCAGTCCCCCTCGGCGAGCTGGAACCGCGACGGCACATCCCCGGCAGCCGGAACCAGAACCGGCTCCCGCCCGCTCGCGGTCGTCCACACCCACCGGTCCAGACCGTCACCGCCTGCGAGTACCTGACCGGCGAGGGGACGCTCCAACGGGTCATGCGACGGCGGGCCCGCCAGGTCCGCCCCGGCCACCAGCACCGGCGACTGCGGAGGCAGCGCCGTCAGATCGCCGTCCACGGCGAACAGGAAGTCCACGATCCGTTCGTAGTCGAAGACCGCGCCACCACCATCGGACAACGCCAGGGAGGCAGCCCGGCCGTCCCCGCGCAGACCCACCAGATACGCCGCGTTGAACGGCAACGGCAGCGGCGCGCTCTCGGCCGTCACCGGCCCCGGCCGCACCCAGGTGAACTGCCCCGTACCGGACACCAGACCATAGGTGTTCTGCCGCCCGTCCCAGTCCCCGGCCGGACGCGAGGAGACACCCACCGGCTTGCCGTCCGGACCCCGGTGCTTGACCACCGATATCCGGTCCAGCTGGACACGGGTCCCGTCCAGCGCCACCAGCTCCGACGCCCAGTGCATGATCGGCGGCGTCCGCGCGGGGTCGTGCAGGACGCCGAGGGCGTTACGCGCCGCCTCGAAGATGGTCCGGGCCCGCTGCTGCCCGCCCGGGGGCACCTGGGGCAGCAGGTCGAACGCCTCCGCGACGGCGTCCCGCAGACGCCGCAGCGCGGGGTGGTCCCAGGGCAACGGGGTCCCCAGGGCGTAATCGCCCAGCGCGAGCGCGATGTCCGTGCTGTCCGACACGGTCATCAGCGTCCTGGTGGAGGCGCCGACCTGCAGTATGCCCGTCATCGCGGCCACCACGAGGAACCCCGCGACATCCCGCACCACCGGGTTGTTCACGATGCGCAGAACGGACTCGCGCAGGACGTCCTCGGGCAGTGGCGCCCGGAACCTCACCGCCCGCTCGTAGGCGGCCCGGCTGCGCGCCGACAGTTCCTCGACGGCCCGCGACATCTCCTCGGGGGTCATGTACTGGCCCGTGTAACCGAAGTGCCGCAGCTCCTCCAGGGCCACCGCGACCGCCAGCCGGCCGTCGTCGGTGTCCAGGGTCGGATAGTCGGCGTCGCTCATGCGGGTCGCGTCCCACTGGCTGACGGTGGTGCCCCGGGACGTGCGCCCGGTGAGGATGGCCGTCCACACCTCGCGAGGCGTCGGCACACCGCCGATGGCGGAGATGTCGAAGAACCTCGGGGTCACGCGCTCGCCCGGGGTGATGCGCCGCAGATAGCGCTCCATCACCATGAGAAGTTGCCGGGCGACATCATCCGACAGTTCGTCATGGCGCTTTTCGAGGAACGTCCGCGTGCGCGGCCGCAGCGCCCGCCGAACGCGGTCCGGAGCGTGCCGCGAGGCCGTCGGCAGGAAATTCTTGGGGATGAACGGGTCATCGCCCTCGCGCCTGGCCTTGTTGAAGACGGCGAAGAGCGGCCAGGCCGCGACGCTCTGGAAGCCCTGCCATCCGTAGCCCCAGACCTCGTCGATGTCCGGAATGGCCGCGAGGAACGGAACGAAGTGGTCTTCCACCACGCCGTGGCCGAGGACCCGGTTCACAAACGCGGTGGTGGCCGTCTGCCCGAAGACGCGCCCTGCGGCCGTCAGGCGGGCGACCGACGGATCGCTCAGCCACTCGAAGGCGAGGTCCTGGAGATCCCTGAGGCCGAGGACGGGGTATCCCACGGTGAGCTGGGTGTAGGAGGCCCAGTCGAAGCCCTCGGGAGCCGGGTTGACCAGCGCCTCCTTGCCCACGTCGGTGAGCGTCCAGCCGCCGAGGGGCAGCAGCACCTCGGAGAGCGGGACCGGGACCTGCCGGTCGTCCGCGATCCGCGCGGCGGCACGCGCCCGCCCCAGCTGGGCCATCGCCTGCTGCCGGGACTGCCGGCGCTCTCCCGGGAGGGCGGCCATCGGCTCGACGACGAACTCCCCGATGACGTACCTCTTCCGGACGGGTTGCTCCGCCCCCGGTGCCACCTGCGGCCGCCGGATGTGGAGCAGCCCGTCGGCCGTCTCCCAGAAGATGTGGGCCTCCGTGACGAGCTTGAGCCCGGGGCCGTGGGCCAGCACATGCGCCCCCCTGCGGGCCACCCCACTGACGAAGATGTCCCGGCGTTCCTCGGCCTCCAGGCCGACGGCACCGTAACGGTCCTCGATCGCCGCGTCGGGTGCCGCGTGCGCCGTGGAGGACGAGTGCGCGAACGGCGGCAGCGCGCGCTCCGCGACCCGCCCGGCGGGGTCGATCACCACCGCGCGGGCGTCGGACGGCGCGACCCGCGGCGGGCGAGCCGACACCCGACGGCCCTCACCGGCCAGCACGTCCACCCACACCACACCGTCGTCGCCGCCGAGGTGGTACGCCGCCCACGCATGGCCCAGCGCACCGCCCTGACGCCTCGCCAGCACGAACGCCACGGACCCCGGCCCGGTCGCGGCCACCGCGTCCGCCACCACATCCCACGAGCGCACCCCACGCCACCCGGGCCCGGCCGCGAGCGAGGACGCCGCCGACCTGACGCCCACCGCCGAGTCGTCCAGCGCCACCGCGGGGGCCACCCTCTGCGGATACAGCTCGTCCCGCAGCGTGTGCAGCAGCTCAAGGCACCGCTCCACCGTCGCCTCCTCGGACGGCGCCCGCTCCGCCACACCATCCACCAGCAGCCGTAACTTCTCGCGGCTCAGCACCGGCAGGGGCCCGCGGGCCGACACCGGGCCGGGCACCGTCGACGGCGACGTGGTGTCCGTACGGGAGTCCACGCCCCGCCCACCGGGCGTCTCGGTGGCCGGCGATGCCGGAGGAGCCGGAGAACCGGGCGGGAACGGAGGACCGGGAGGGGACGGAGGGGTCTCGGGACCGGGAGGGGTCTCGGGACCGGGAGGCGGCGGAGGGGACGGGCGGAGGAGGGGGCCCAGCGTGGGGTCGTCCTCCAGACCGTCGGCCAGCTTGCCGGTGTTCTTGTCCACCGGCAGCCCGCCGTAGAGACCGCCCGGCACCTTGATCCGTACGGTGCCGTGCGGCCCGTCGACGACCGCGGTCACATCGAAGCGGTAGGCCCGGTAGGGCCGCTTGCCTTCCGCGTTGCGTTCGTCGGTATCGCCCAGCGCGGCGCTTCGGCTCTCGCTGTCCTCCCAGTTCATGATGTCGATCGGCAGGCGTTCCAGCATTTTCTGATCGTCCAGCGGACCGCCGGCCTCGGGACCGGCCGCGATCCGCCAGCCGCTGTCACGGTGTGCCTCGTAGCTGGGTTCCTCGTCGGCCTGGTGGTACCGGCGCTGCTTGAGCAGTACGCCCTCCGGGGGGCCGAGGATCTCGGCGCCGTCCAGTTCCAGGCCCACGAGGGCGGACCGGCCGCCGAGCGGGACCCCGTAGGCGTGCCTCAGCAGCTGCTGGACGCGGGGGCGCATCACGTTGCCGCTGGTGCGGTGGTGGTAGCGCACGCCCGCGGTGGTGGTGCGGTCCAGGCCGGAGATCTGCGGCGGCTCGCCCACCTCGGGGGCGGGGGCGGTGCGGTGGCGTACGGCGGTCAGCTTGGCCCAGCGCCCGATCGACGCGGCGGCGGGCACCGTCCACGGGTGGAGGTTGCCGAGGAACGCGTCGGGCAGCGCGGGCGGGGCCGGTGAGGGGTCCGAGTGCCAGGTGACCTGCGTCTCGCGTGGTGCGGTGAGGTCGAGGGGCCACTGCTGCGGCCGGTCGGCCGGGGCGGTGAGGTGGCGGGGGACGAGCAGCCGCACGTCGCCGGCCACGAGCTGGTCCGGACCGTCGCCGGGGTCGTGCCAGGTGAAGAGGGACGGGCTGCCCTGGGGACCGTCGGCCCGGGAGACCAGGCGCGCCAGGGACAGCGCACCACGGGCGGGGGTGGTGAGGACTTCCGGCAGTTCGGTGGTCGTCCCCATCTCGACGCGGAAGGTGACGCCGTGTTCGAACTCCTCGGAGGGGTCCTGGGTGTTGGCCCGGTAGATTCCGACCTTCTTCTCGGCGTCCTCCTTCTTCGTGCCCCGGGAGGCGGAGTACTCGGCTTCGGCCTCGACGCCGCCGTGCCCCTTCTCGTTTCCGGCACGGGCGCGGACATCGACACCGGCGTCGAACTCCCAGCCGGAGTCGCTGCTCTCGGACTCCTCCTCAACCGCCTCGCCCCGCAGCGTGAGCTTGATCTCGTCGCGCGGACGCTGCTGATGGGGGCGGTCGAGCTCGGTGGCCGTGACGTTCACCCACAGGTAGCGGGTGGTCCCCCACGGACCGGGCACCGGGAACCAGCGCAGCACGCCCTCGTTGGTCAGGGCGTACCACTCGCTCTGCAAGGCCTCCGAGGCGAAGGCCGCCTTCAGGGACCGCTGGAGGAGGTTGGGGCGGGGTGCCGTGGCCTCGTCGCTCTCGGTGCGGATGATCCCCTTGGCGCGCAGCCGGTCGTTGATGGTCTTCAGGACGTCGACGCGCAGGAGCTCGGGGTGCGCCGTTCCGGAGAGCAGGCCGCTGTCGAGATAGGTCCGGGTCGTCTCGGTGGCCGTATCGGCAGCCGTCTCGCCGGTCGTCTCGGCGGCTGTATCCGTGGCCGTCTCGGTCGCGGGGGGAAGGATGTCGGACATCCGCCGCTCGGGGACGAGCAGATCGAGGGCCTCGGTGGCGCGCAGATACCGGGTCGTCTCGGTGAGCTCGTCACCGTGCCAGCGGACGTAGGTCAGTTCGAAGACCGGGTCGGTGCGCAGCGTGTGCACGGATCCGCCGTAGGTGGCCCGGGTGATGTCGATCCGGCCGGCGCTCTCGGACGTCCCCTTGCCCCGGTTCCTGGTGGCCGAGGCGCTGCCGATGACGGCCAGCCTGCCGCCGGGGCCGGAGGAGTGGTCACCGCTGCTCGCGTCGGAGCCGAACCGCAGCTGAGGGCCGACGGTGCCGGTCACGCCCAGGCCCCATTCACCCTCCTGCTCGGATTCGTACACGGCGTTGCCCTTGAGGTAGTGCTCGACCTCCGTGTCCGGGCGGGCCCCGAGGTCGTTCACGTTGTCCACGAGAATCCGCAGGCGCAGCGCCTGCTTGTACTTGCCGTCCTTCGCCAGTTCCTTCTCGTATCCGCCCTGGCCGACCTCCTCGCCGAAGTGGGAGGCGAGAGCCGTGGGGTGGGCCAGGTCGCGGATCTCCTGCGGCCACTCGGCGGGGTCGCCGAGCCAGGCGTCGATCAGCCTCTGCCGCGTGTCCTGGTTCCGTTCCCCGGCGTACAGCCGCTCGGCGTACATCCGGGCGCCGAGCCCGGCCAGCTCGGGCATGAGGTGGAAGACGGGGTAGACCCCCTGGGCTCCGCCGGAGAAGTCCAGCCGCCGGCCGGTCTCGGTCGGCGCCGTCCCCACGACGGTGTGACCGGCCGCCCGTGCCTGCTCCGGTGTGACCGGGGTGGCGGGGGCGTGCTCCTGGGGGACGACCACGCGGGCGACGAAGGGGTTGCGCCCGTTCATGAACCGGCGCCTGCTCAGCCAGCCCGGCTTCCACCGGCTCTTCTTCGCCTCGGGTGTGACCGTCCAGTACAGGGACATCTGGTAGCGGTGCTCGTCGACACGCTGAGCGGTCTCGGTCCGGCGGTAGCCGCCCGCGGCGCCGCCGTACTTGTCGCTCTTCTTCCTGGACCTGCTGATGACCCCTCGCACGGCACCGAACTGCATGCGTACGGGCGGAGTGGTGAAGTGGAGTTTGCCGAGCGAGAACTCGTACTCGGGGATGGCCAGACGGGCGCCGCCGCCGGCGGTGAAACTCACCCTCCAGCCCGTGCCGCGGACGCCGGCTGTCGTGGCCCCGGTGGCGGCCCGGGTGTTGACCTTCATGGCGAAGTCACCCTCCGGGCCGCCCTCGGTGACCGGATCGGCCAGCGGGCTGGGTCCGTCGATCCGGTGGCCCCACCTCGCCTTCGCGGAGACCTTGTAGCGGCGTCCGCCGACCTGGATGGTGCGGTGGATGCCGAGGAGCGCCGAGGCCGGGTCCCCTTCGAGGGCCGGCCGCCCGTAGAAGGCCGCCAGGTCCCGGTCGGCCTGGGCCCAGTCGCTCTTCTTCGCCGCCTTGGCACCGACGTCCAGGACGTGCAGCCGCTCGATGGCGTCCCGCAGGTCCGGCTGGAGGGTTTCCGCGCCCGGCAGGGCGATCGGCACGCCGAAGCCGAGGCCCCGGCGGGAGGCCAGTGCGAGCGGTTCCCGCGGGTGGGGGGTGAGCAGCCCCGCGACCCGCTCCACGGCCATCCGGAACCGGAACCGCGGCCCGGTCTCCGGCAGCCTCAGCCCCCTCCTCGGCGGAGAAAGGGAGACCACACGGTGCCGCGGGGCGTCCGGGCCGTCGGCCGCCGGCCGCAGGTCGGCGGTCCACCCCGCGCCGACGGTGCGCCGCACGAAGTGCTGGGCCTCACGCCGCGGGACGCTGAGTTCGCCTTCGGTGGTGACCTGCACCGGGGCGATCTTGTGCGTACTGGATTCCATGGTCACTTCGAGGCGCAGCCCGGCGCGGTAGCGGGACTGCTCGGCGAAGTCGTTGAGGACCGTGTGGCTCGTGCGCGAGGAGTCCAGGGAATAGCCGGTTCCGCGGCTCGCGCCGGATTTCACGCCGAAGGCCGGCAGGAGGCCCGACAGCTCGATGGACGGCTCGTCCTCGGAGTGGGAGGAGGCGTCCTCGTTCACCTCGGCCGAGGAGTCCCTGCCCGCGCCGACTCCGGCGGTGTTGTACCCGAAGCCGAACGCCGTGTCCGAACCCCCCTGGCTGTCGGCACTGGTGCTGTCGCCCGTGCCGATGTCGTCGCGGGTGGCGATCTTGCTGTCCCCGAGGTACTGGAGGCTGTCGATCTCCCGGCGGATCCGCAGATGCCCCCGGAACGTGCCGAACAGGGACCCGGAGACCTCGACTCCGTTGGAGGAGTCCCCGCCGGCCCACCAGAGGTAGCGGCTGCGGGCGGTCGGTTCGGTCAGGAAACCCTGGGCCCGGTCCATCGTGACCTGCCGCAGGATCTTCCTCACGGCCGGGGCGGGCAGCCCGGCGGCGCGCAGGTTCCGGTGCAGCCCGGCGATGGCGGGCGTGAGGTCGACCGCCTGGAGCAGTTCCCGGGCCTGGGAGGGGCGTGTGGCGCGGTGGTGCCGGGAGCGCTCGGCCTCGGGGGCGCCGTAGTCGGGGCGGAGCCCGTCCTCGCCCACGTAGGGGCTGGGAATGCCGACGTGGATCCGGTCGGCCACCGTGACCTGGTGGAAGACGGTCGGAGTGGCGTCCTCGCCGTCGACGAACACCTTCATCCGCAGACCGGCGCTGAAGGGGACGAGCTCGTTGATGAAGGGCTTGCGCCCGGACACGACGGTCCGCGACCAGCCGCTGTCCCTGGACTTGGAAGAGCCCACGTGGAGCTGGGGGGCGGGCACGGCGGCCGCGGACGCGATGATGTTCGTTCCCAGGCTGACGAGGCTGAGCAGGGTCGACTCCACTCCCTGGGCGGTCTCGTGCCCGCTCCGGCCGCCGGTCGTGGTGGAACCGAAGCCGACGGGGTATTCGTTGACGTCCCCCTTGATCCGGGGCAGGGGCTCCAGGTCGCGCAGCACGGGCCGCAGCCACACCAGCCGGCCGTCCACGACCACCGTGCGGCCGGCCGCGAGGATGTCGTCCCAGTCCTTCGGCTTGGAGGTGAGCAGCAGATCGCTGATCGCTGACCTGATGCCCGAACGCAGCGTGGTGTGCGGTCCGGGCCCCTGGAGGTCCAGGCGTGCACTGATCTGCTCCGCCCAGAAATCCGCCTCCTCCCGCCGGAAGTCGATGGTCTGCACCGACTTGGCGACGATGGCCTGGCCCATCGCCCCGTGGGCGAGGTACCACGGAGCGGGATCACGCGTCCCGGCAGCCGGTGCCGGGGCCGCCGTTCCGGTGGGCTCCGCGCCGGGGTCGCGGTCCGCGGTGGGCTCCTCCCCCTCGGGGGGCGTCACCACGATCGCCGGCACCCCGCCGGGCCGCGGCGACGTGCCCTGGGGGGCCGGGGCCGCGGGCGCGGGGGCGTGCGGCAGGGGGCGGTGCACGCCCTCCTCCTGATCCCAGAGCGCGCGGAAGGCCGCCCAGGTCTCGGCGTCCTCCCTGGGGTTGGCGGTGGTCCTCGCGGGGTTTCCGTACAGTCGCCGCAGCAGCGGGAACAGTGTCTTCTCGTGCTGCCGCACCCACGCCGCCCCGTTGTTGCGGGGCAGACCGGTGTACTCGTCCACGCCCCCGTTCGTCCCGAAGTAGACGTTGGTGAGCTGGGCGAAGTACTCGTACTCGTCCCGCGAGGAGTAGTTGGGCCCCCTGCCGTCGCTTCCGTACAGATCGCCGTCCGGCCACGCGGCCGCGCTCCCCCGCCGCTTCTTCGCGTGGTACGCGTCCCGGATGAGCTGTTGGTCTTCAGGGCTCAGATTCTGATGGATGGCATGCGCGTACTCGTGCCTGCCCGAGGAATAACCGTGCGCGTAGGTCGCGCCGAGCGGGCTGTCCTCGCCGAGGAGGTTCTCCTCCGTGACCGCCGTCCGGCCCCGCTCACCGTGGTGGACCCCGCGCGTCTCGTCGTACGGACGGCCGTCCCGCGCGTGCTTTCCCCGGAGGTCGTCGAACTCCTCCAGCGAGGTCATGGCCATGTCCTTGGGCACGACGACGACCCGTTCGCGGGCGAGCATCCTCGCCGCCACCGCGGGGTCCTGGAGCATCTGCGCCACCTGCGCCTCGGCCTCCAGACCCGCCGACACGTTCAGGTTCACGCCCGGCGGCACATGCACCGTCAGCTGGGCGACGACGCGGGCGAACTCGGGCGCGGGCAGAGCGCGGCGCAGGAAGTCCATCAGGGTCGCGTCCGACGCCAGCGCCTCACGGTCCGCCGCCGACAGCGGCGCCAGCGCCGCCCAGCGCCGCTCCGCCGGAATCCCCGGCAGACGCACCGCCAGGTCCGCCACCGCGGCGGACGGCCGCTCGGTCCGCCGCCGCGGCCCGGGGCCCGGCGCCGGCACGGTGGTGCCGGAGCCGGCCGACGGCCGCGGTGCTTCCGCCGGAGGGGGCGGCAGGAGAGGCAGCCGTCCGAACCGGCCGGGCCGCAGCGGCCGGGCCGGCGCCGCGGACAGGGAGCCGAGCAGGGACGGGCCCTCGCCCGTGCCCTCCGCGCGGCGGCCCGCGTCCAGCGCGGCGACGAGACCCGGCAGCCCGTTCCACGCGTCCGTATGGCGCCGCACCACGGCCGCCAGCCGCCGCTGGATATCGCCCAGCTGCCGCTCGATGGCATCGAGCTCGCCCCGGATCGCGTCATGGACGTTGGTCCTGCGGGTCAGCTCCTCGGCCGCCGCCTCACGAGCCTCCCGGGCCTGGATCGCGGCGCCCTTGGCACGTTCGAATTCCGCGTCGAGGGTCTGTTCCCGCTCCCGTGCCGCGTCGAGGCCGGTGCGGATCTCCTCGGCCTTCCTCCGCGCCTCGTTACCGGCCGTGAGGTGCTGCTGACGCTGCCGCCCGATGTCGGCCAAGTCCTGGTGCGCGGTGTAGGCGAGCTCCCTGGCCTCGGCCAGTTCCTCGTGATGGCGGGAGGCGGCGGCGGTGGCGGCGGTGTCGGCCGCCGGGGACGCGGCGATGAGCGCCTCCAGCCGTTCGACCTCGGCCTGCGCCGCCTGCCACCGCCCGGTCGCCTGCCGCTCCGGCGCCGCGGCGGCGTCGTAGCCGCGCTGCGCGTCACGCGCGGCCGCCTCCACCCGCTCCCGTTCCCGCTCCGCCTCCCGGATCCCGGACCGGACCCCGGTGAGCGCGGCCTGGACCGCCTTCCCGTGCCGGATGGCGTCGTCCTGGGCCCGCTCGGCCGCCTGGTGGGCGGTGGTGGCGGTGTCCAGTGCGGCCGAGGCCGTCTCCAGGGCCCGCCTGGCGCCGGGCTGCCGCCGCAGCAGCCGGGCCTCCAGGTGGCGCCCCGTGGCCTCGGACGCGACCGAACGCCCATGCGTGTCGATCGCCTCCCGCACCTGCCGCCAGACGTCGCCGGTGGCCGGTGTGACATCGGCGAGGGTGCCGTCCGCGGTGAACGGCCAGTTGCGCAGGCCCTCATCGGTGCGCACCACCAGTTCGACCGGCTTACCGGAGAGAGCGGCGGTCCGGGAGGCCGTGTACAGGGCGCGGGCGAGCCGCGTGCCGTCCGGGTCGTCGCCCAGCGCCAGCCAGAGCTGCGCCGCGTCGTCCTGCTCGTCGATCCCGTCGGCGAGCACCTCGGGCAGCTCGGTGAGGGGGTGCCGGGCCCAGTCGCGCAGGTCGTCGGCGTCCCTGTCGGCGAGCATGGCGGGCAGGTCGTAGATCCGCGGGCCGGAACGCGCGGGCGTGACACCGAACCCGAGCACATCGCGTTCCCACAGCCGCACGGTGGCGCTTCCGGTGACGTACCGGGTGCCCTCGGGGCCGTTCACCGTGATGACCGTGTCGACCAGGGCCTCGTAACTGCGCATGCCGCGCCGGTCTTCGGGCTCGGTCGTGTTGCCGATCCTGAGGCGGCCGAAGTCGAAGGCGGAGGCGTTGCCCCCCGAGGAGTGGGTGTGGGGCTGTTGCGCCGCCAGGGGCACTTGCAGGGCCAGCAGTTGGACGTTGCCGCTCACGAGGCTGTAGGTGCCGAGCTGGTTCAGGGCGAAGGAGCTGCCGGCCGACGACGTCGTCGAGGAGGCACGGCTCTGCTTGCGTACCCGGTCCACGGCGACGTCACCCGCGTCCGTGAGGGGCCGCGGGTTGTGCAGCGTGATGCCGAGGGACGGGGCGGCACCGGGCTGTGCCAGGGGCCAGCTGCCGGGCATCCGCGAGGTGAGGCCCGCCGCCGCGCGCGGCGCGTCGACCTTGATCTCGCCGGACTGGACCAGTTCGCCCAGACGGGTGGCCGCCGCGCTCGAGGAGGGGTTCGCGGGAAGCCCCCAGGACGCGGCCAGATCCGGTGCGACGGCCCGCAGCGCCTGCGTCAACCGGGGGAAGGCGTTGTAGTCGTAGACCGGGGTCGGCGCGGTCGGCAGCAGGTGGGCGCCGTGCGGGAACGGCTGTGTGCCGAGGGCCCGCGCCTGCTGCGGCGACAGGTGCAGCGGGTCCTGGGTGAGCAGGGCCGGCAGGTGGGGGGCGGCGTGCTGCCGCGGCGGCGCGGCCTCGGAGCCGGTGAACCGCAACGTGGTCGCGACCGGCACCGTGGCCGAGTTCACCGGCCTGCCGCGCAGCGTGCGCCGCACCCACTGGCGCAGTCTGTCGCCCAGGTCGCCGTCGAGGTCGGACAGGTTCAGCAGCGCCGCCTGGAGGACCCCGCCGGGGATGTTCGCCGGCAGCCCCCACACCAGCTGGGAACGGACCGACACGGTGTAGTCGTAGTCGATATCGTCGAACTCGGCGGCACTGTCCGAACGCAGCCAGTCGCGGTCCTCCCCGGTGGCGTCGGTCCGTGTCGTGCGGGAACGGGTGTTGGTCAGGGCGAGGGACGGGCCCTCGCGGTCCGTACGCCCGGTGACACCGGGGCGCGGGTAGCGGAAGATGGGGTTGACCGCGGCCTGGTGCGTCGTGCTGACCGTGGAGGAGTCCGCCTTCGCCTGCGGGACGTGGGTGTGGACCTGCTCCAGGCCGGGCCCCTCACCGGCCGGGCGGCCGAGTACCCCGCGCAGGGCCGGGGTCTGCATCGCGGGCTGCGCCGAGAAGGTCACCTCGACCAGTCGCGCTCCGCCGTAGGCGACGTGCAGGAAGTGGAGCCGCACGAAACCGTCCGGGCCGCGTCCTGGCAGGGCGCGGAGCGCCGAGGGTTCGGTGAGGTCGGCGATCCTGGCCGGCACCCAGGCCAGATGGGCGGCGTGACCGGGCTGGGTGACGCCCGGCGCCTCGTTCTCCACCAGGGCGATGGCCTCCTGGCGGAGCCGGTCCCTGCGTTCCCTGCGGTTGGTCCTGTCGTCCAGCTGGGTGACCGACAGGACGGTCGCGAAGCCGAGTTCGCGGGTCCTCACGAACCGGGCGGGCAGCGGCACGCTCGGCGCGGGCAGCGTCATGTTCGTGAGGCCGGACACGCCCTGGAACCACATCGCGTAGCGGGCCAGCATGCGGGGAGAGGCCAGGAACCCCACCCCGCGCGGCACGTCGACGGCGACCGTCACCGGCGCGTGGCGGCCCAGGCCGACCGCGTTCCCGAAGGCGTTGCGCACGCCCCGCTGGAACGTCAGCAGCAACGTCACGTCGTTGTCGATCCACTCGTAGTCGCCCACCTCGTTGGGGACCCTGGTGATCGCCGTGGTGGCGCTCAGCGCGCTGGTGTCGTCGGTGCGGCGGGAGTAGGTGTAGCGGCCGCTCGGGTTCCCCTGCAAGGCGAGCACTCGGGGCGGGGTCGCGGCCGTCTGAAGGGCGGTGAGCTGGAAGGTGCCCTGGCGCGCGCGGCCGACGCCGCGCCGCTGCCCCGACGTCTCCGACATGACGACGCCCTGCTCGGAGTACATCATTCGCACGGAGCCGCGGTGGCGGGGGTTCGACAGATAGCCCTCGACCTCCACCATCATGACCTCGTCCGCCGCCATGCCGGGCAGCGTCAGAGCCCCCAGGCGGTAGCGGCCTTCCAGGATCTGCGGTGCCCGGGAGATGAGCTGGGCCGGCCGGATCCCGTCATACCGGGCCTCGGCGGCGAGCGTGCCCTGGTCGTTCAGTGCCGCGCCCGCGACGGCCACCGACGTCCACTTGTACGTCGCCGCCGCTCCGGTGGCGGTCGCCGTGGCCGCCCAGGTCACCGGCGTGGCCGCCCAGGTGACGCCCGCCCCGATCCGGTTGGCTACACCGGTCGCGCTCGCGGGCAGCGCCCGCTTCAGCACGTCGCTGCCCCGCCTGGCGGTGGTGGCCAGGCCGGTCACCGTCTCCGAGGCGCGCCGCACGGCCCGGCCGACCGGTCCCGGTTCCGGGTGGCCCGGATAGGTTCCCGCCACGATCTGCCGAAGCGCCTCCATCACCGCGGCGGTGCCACGGAAGGAGTCCACGAGCGCGCCCGGCGGAATCCGGGTGATGCCGGGCAGCGGACGGCCCTGCGCGTCCACCATGGCCAGCCGCCGGTAGTCGTCGCTCGGCCCGCCGTCGGTGACGGGCTGCCGGATGACATGTCCCCGGGACGCGGTGAGCGCCGAATCGCCGCCCGGTGCGCGGGTGCGGTAGCGGGGGACGAGGAACCGGACGGCGCCGGGCACGGTGTGCGGGGTGACGGCGGGGAGCTGGATCAGCGCGGTGCCGCCGGCGTCGTCGGTGTTGTCGTCGGCGTCGTTGGCGTTGTCGCCGGCGTTGTCGCCGGCGGGGAGGTGGTCGGCGAAGCGGACGCGCGGCTGGTCGTCGGTGCCTTCGTAGAGGTCGAGGGCGAGCCTGGCGGGCACGCTGAAGATCTCGCTGCCGTCCTCCGTGGTCATGGCGAACTGTTCGAAGCCGACGGCCTCGCCGGTGGTGGCGGTGTCGGAGAGCTGCCCGGTGCCGGTGTAGTCGGGGCCGGTGTTGAGGGTCCAGTCGCCGTCGGCGAGCGGGATGTTGAATCCGCCGCCGCCCCCGAGGGAGCCGCCGAGCGCCGTGCCCCGCTGCCGCCCGCCACTGGATTCGTGGGCGCTGAATCCCATCTGGTGGACCTTGGGAAGCCTGCGGGTGTGCCGCGAGGGCCGTCGGGCGTCGCGGGTGAGGGAGAAGCGCAGCTGCACCCGGCGGGTGCCGGCGACGGTGCCGGGCAGCTCGAACCAGACGGGGTGACCGCCGTCGACGGCGTCCGGGACCGACGTGGCGAGACCGAACCGGGTGCGCATCTGGCCCAGCCGCCGCAGGTTCTCCAACTGCGCCAGGACGCGCGGCTCGTCCAGGATCCTTCCCCTCTGGTGCGTGGCGGGCGGCAGGAAGCCCTCCTGCCGCAGCCAGGCTTCGGCCCGCTGGAAGAGCGGGTCCGCGCCGTCGACCCTCAAGGGCGTCTCGGAGAAGCCGACGCTGTCCAGGTTCTCCAGGTGCTCGGGCAGGTCCCGCACTTCGTGCGGAAGAGGCTCGTGGCCCTCCATCGTCTCCCGCGTCGCGGACCGCAGCCGCAGGCCGTCGTCCCAGGGCCCGAACGAGCCCTTGACCTCACCGCCCCGGGCGCGGAACAGCGTCACCTCATACGTCACCCGGTTGGAGCCGGCCACATGGCTGCTGCCCGTGTAGACCCCGTGCATCAGCGTCGCGCTGCTGGCGGCGCTCTGTGCCTCGTTCTGCTGCCAGCTGACGCCCGCCTTGCCCACGAGGTTGCCGCCGAACGACGCCGCTCCCCGGGGGTGTTCCGGCGCGTGGTCGGTGGTGAACGTCGGCCCGCCGGCGCCCTCGATCCCGATTCCGCTGGTCAGCCTCGCCGACCGGTCCACGCTGGAGGAGTGCGAGAGCCACGTCTCCAGGAACACCTCGTCCTCGGGGCTCTTCACCGTCGGCCGGCCCGGCTCGATCCGCACGGTGAGGCCGAGCACACCGACCGCGTTGCCGTCCGCGTCCAGCAGCGTCGGTGAGAACACCCCACCGCTGCTCTGGAGCTGCGCGCCGCCCCGCAGCATCCGCTCGGACACGAAGTCCCTGAGCGCCCTGTCCGAGCCGGCTCCCAGATGGTTCAACGCGGCGAAGCGAGGATCCGCGCGGAGTTCGGCCAGCAGCCGGCCCGGCTCCCCGACGCTCTCCGCGCTCCACAGCGGGAGGTCGTCCACGTCACCGGGTTCCGGCAGGTCCGTGGCATCGGTGCCGTCGTCGAACACCACGTGCTCGGGGAACCACGCCGTGACCGTGCCGTGCGACTGTTCCGGCGACCAGGGGGCGGTGAGGCTGCCCTCCGGGGCGTCCACCCGGACCTGCCACTGCCCGGCGAAGTCCATCGGGTGCGCCAGTTCCGTGGACTTCTGCTTGCTCGTGACCAGGAAGGTCTCACCGACCGTGAGGGACTCGGCCAGCTGGTTGTGCGTGATGGACAGCGAGATCGTGCCGTCCCACCAGCGCACCGCCCCGGGACCGTCGGACGGGTAGATCGCGGTCCACGGCAACGAGCCGCTGCGCACCGTCCCCGAGCTCTCCGCGTCCGAGGACGACTGTGCGCCCTCGGCACGGCGCTCCACCTGCATATCGGGGACCGTCGGGGGATTGTCATCGGCATACCGGCCGTACTTCGCCGACCGGTCGGCGTCCGTGTAGGCCAGCCGTACGTCGACGCTCCGTTCGCGGTCTCCGTGGCGGACGGTGATCCGATGGCCCCGGCTGCTGCGCAGGGCCGGCCGGTTCAGCTCGATCTCCTCCGCGCTCAGCACATCGCCCAGCTGCGCGCGTACGGCCTCGCCCCCGGCGGTGTCCGGGTCGACCCCGAGGGCCCCCATGATCTGCCGGTACAGCCCCTCCAGAACGCGGTCGGGGGTCGGCTCGTGCAGGAGCAGCCCGACGTGCCCGTCGTGCCGCGAGCCATAGGCCCGGATGTACTCCGACAGCTCACCGGGGCGGCCCGGCGACAGCGCGGCCACCGGCCCGGACAGCGTCCGGGTGCCGCTCGGGCCCGCGGTCTCCTCGTCCGGGTCCAGGTGCGCCGGCGGCGCCCCCGGCGGCGGCGGCGCGGGGGCGTCCATCACGGCGCCGACCGGCTGTACGGGGGACGGAGGCGGCGGGACGACGGCGTGGGGCTGCGGCACGTGGATGCCCTCGGCCCGGTCCCACAGCGCCCGGAACGCCTCGTACGTCTCGTTCTCCGCCTGGGTGGCCTTGAGCGGGTTGGCCGTGGCCACGTCGGTGGCCGGGTCCCCGTCCGTCGCCGCGTCCGTGGTCTGCGGAGCAGGCCCGTACAGCCGCTCCATGAGCGGGAACAGCGTCGGCTCGTTCCTGCGGACCCAGTCCGCGCCGTTGTACCGCGGGTGCCGGGTGTACGGGTCCCTCCCCTTGTTCGTCCCCAAGTAGGCGTTGGTGAGCTGGGCGAAGAACTCCTCCTCGTTGAGGGACGAGTAGTTGGGCGCCGTACGGTTGCCTTCGGCGTCGTAGCCGTGCAACGGGCCGTCGGGCCATATGCCGAAACTCCCTGCTGCCCGGTTCTCGTCATACGCCCTCGTGATCAGCTCCCGGTCCGCCTCGCTCAGTCCGTGCCGGTGGATCGTGTGCGCGAACTCGTGCGTGGTCGTGGAGTACCCGTCGGCATAGGCCGGGGTGTCGCTCGGCACGCTGGTGTACTCGCCGAGGAGGTTCTCCTCCGTCACCGCCGGCGTCCGGCCGCCCGAGCCCCGGACCTGGTCCCACAGCCGGTCGCCCAGCCCGGTCCGCTTCCTTTCCCAATGGCGGAAGGCGTCCAGGGAGGTCATCGCCTCGCTCTTGGGCACGACCACCAGCCGCGATCCGCCCTTGAGGAGCGTCGCCGCCACGTCGGGGTCGCGCAGCATCCGCGCCGTCCACGCCAGCGCCTCGGTCCGGGACGACACCGGCTGGTCCACCCCGGCCGGCATCTGCAGCATCAGCCGCGCCGCCGTCTCGGCGAACTCCGTGGCGGGCAGCGCCTCGTCCCGCACCTTCTTGTGCAACACGTCGGCCAGGGCACGGTTGGACGCCAGCCGCTCGCGTTCGGCGGGTGACAGCCCGGCCAGTTCCCGCGCCCGGTCGGCGGGTGCCATCTCGGGCAGCCGGGACGCCAGGTCCCTGAGGGGATCGGAGGAGAGCGGTTCCGCCGCGCGCAACGCGTCGTCCAGCTGGGTGAGGGCCTGGCCCAGCCAGGCGATGTCGAGCTGCTCGGCGCCGAATTGGTCCACCCACGTTTCCTCGTGCGCCTTCAGGAGGCCGGGGTCCCGCTTCAGCTCGCCCACCACCTGGTGGAGCCGGGCGGCAAGCCCTCCCCCGGCCCCGGGCGAAGCCGCCTGCCGGTACGCCGCACCGCGCAGCAACTCCAGCTCATCGACCGGCAGCTCATGGGTGTCCGGCGTCTCCGACAGCCCCCAGAGCAGGTCGAACAGGTCCTCTCCGCGCCGCTCCTCGTCGGTGCGCAGCGCCAGCGAGTAGGCGGTGTCCGCCAGCGACTCGGTGAGGGCCGGGAGCGTGAAGCCGTCGATCTCGACGGTGGCGGTGGAGACGGGGGGCGCGGTGCCGACGCTGATCTCCACGCCCTGGACCGTCCCGGACAGCGTACGTCCGTCCGCGCTCGCGCTCAGGCTCTCCTGCAACGGTCCGGGGAACCACTGCGCGAGGGCCCGGTTGATGACGTCGGCGAGCTGTCCGGCGTTCGCGGGGAGGTGGAACTCCAGGATCTCGAAGGGGCGCGGATTGTCGAACTGCACGGTGCCCCGCGCCCCGCCGGCGAGGACCACGGGGTGGCCGATCTCCCGCATGAGGGCGCTGAACCGGCGGCCGACTCCCAGTTTCACGTCGTCGAGAGACGGTACGGCGGACGACGCCGCGGGGGCAGCGGCGGGACCGGGGCCGGTGGCGGGTCCGGAGGTGGCGGCCGGCGCGTACGAGGCCTCCGGCGCCTGCGGGGCGTACGGCGCTGCCGCGTGGACGGGGGTGGCCTGGGTGGCCGGCGCCGACGCGGCGGACGAAGGCGCCGCGGACGGTGCGGCGGTCAGGCGTGATCCGCGGACGTCGCTCGGTCGCACGAGGCGGAGGTCGGTCGCCGGGCGCGGCCGGCCGGAGGCGTCCGGTTCCAGGGCCACCGTGGTCTTCCCCGTCGCCGGGTCGGTGTAGAGGACCGGCTTGCCGTACGCGGCGAACGCCTGCCGGCCCGACAGCAGGGCGATCTGACCCGGCAGGCTGTTCACAACCGGCTCGCCGGGGCGGGGGCGGGCACCGTCGACGAGCAGGACGACCGGGGCCTCCAGCCGGATCCGGCCCAGCACCGGGTCGCGGTAGAACATCTCGCCGATCTCGTCGTGGGGCACCGGGCCGCCGATGGAGACCGTGCCGCCCTTCCGGTCGGCCCGGTACAGCCAGGGCCCCGGAAGACCCGGGTGGTGCCAGGGCGCCGGGACCGTGGAGTCCGCCCGGAGCGTCCCGTCGGGCTCGCGGCGCAGGAGGGTGAGCGTGGTCCGGTCGAAGTCGATGGAGCCGATCGGGGTGCCGGTGTGGTCGCGGCCGATGCCCTTGCGGTCCGGTCCGGTGATGAGCGTGTCCTTGGAGTGCGCGCCGCGGGCCTCCAGCGCGTACTCGCCGATCTCCCGGGGCACGCCGAGGTTGCGGCCGCCGTGGGCCACGGCCTTCCTCATCAGCTGGATCATCTCCGCGCGCCGCGCGGGATCCGAGGTCTCCAGGTGCAGGACGCGGGCGGCCAGGTCGTCCTGGGCCTGCTCGCCGCCGTTCCGCTGCACGACCAGCAGATGCCGCTGGACCTGATTCTCGGCCCACAGCATGCGTGACCGCTCAGCGTCGCCCACCCGGCCCGGGCCCGGCAGCTCCAGGGTGGTCGCGGTGACGGCGTCGTAGCCGGGGCTGGTGACCAGGGTCGTGGCGTGTTCGACCAGTGGCAGCCGGACGAAGGCGGAGAGCGCGAGCCCCGGGGTCTGGGCCAGCCGCTCGCCCATGCGCGTCAGCACGTGCCTGTAGGCGTCCCGGCCGGTGGGCTTGGGCGAACCGGCCGGCTGCTGTGCCATGTACGTCAGCACCACCTCGCTGAGCAGCCTCGTGGTGACCACCGGGACCCGGCCCAGCGAGGGATCGTCGCGCAGCATCACGTCCAGCGCGCCCGCGCCCCGCAGCAGGGGCGGGTACTGCGATGTCCCGTCGATCCGGGCGCCGAACGCCGTGCGCAGCATCCGGACCAGCCGCAGCGTCCGCTCCAGGGTCTCCGGCGGCACCGGGCCCGGCCCCTGGTGCAGGCCGGCGTCCCGCGCCCGCGCCTCCAGCTCGGCCCCCTTCGGCTCCGGCACGTGCAGCACCGGGGGGTACACCGCGCCCCGGGCGTCGGTGTCGATGCCCCAGTGATCGACGCCCCCCGTGGCCCTGAACCACGAGTACGCCAGGCGCCGGACGGCGTACACCTCACGGTCCTCGTCGGTGGCCACCCGCTGCGCCTCGGAGACCACCGCCAGCGGGTCGGGGACGAACGCCGGCGCGCCGTACGGGCCGGCCCCACCGATGCCCGGGGTCACCGCGTTGAAGCACACGATCCTCACGATGGGGTGGTCGAGCGGCAGCCGCTCCAGGCTCGGGCGCCGCTTCAGCGCACCGGATGTCCGCGGCCCGCTGGTCTCCACCTCGCTCCCGTCGTTCAGGGCCCAGATGCTCGTGCCCGGCACCCCGTGTTTGGCGTCGAAGTACGGAGCGGGCTTGCCGTCCGCCACCCACGGCAGCACCTGCGGCCGGCTGAAGGTGTTGGTCGCCCGGTCCCAGTAGACGAAGTGGGTCTCCGTAGGCAGCCGCCGGTACGGGTGAGTCCTCCTCCACAGGCTTTCGGGAGTTGCGTCGAAGGAGAGGGACGCGTGCCCGGTCGACAGGTGGTCCGGGCCGATGATGGGCATGGAGCGCACGCGCCGCTCCCACTCCTCGCCCTCGTCGTCGTGGGACGGCATGCCCGGCGGAGTGAGCAGCCAGTCGCCCACGAGGCCCTGGTTCTCGGAGATGTCGAGGCCGAGCACCTCCTGGTCGGGGTCGTCCGGCAACTGGTCGATGACCACAACGCCGCTGGGCGCCCACACCTCACGGCCGAGCAGATCGGCGCCGTCCCGCAGCTCCCTGACGCTGAGGGCGGACGCGAAGGAGACCGCCATCAGCACGGAGACGTCCCCGGGCAGGCCGCTCAGCACCTCGTCGAGGTCCAGCAGCTCCATCACGACGTCCTTCGGGACGTCCTCCACGAAGTCGTTCCGGCCCCGCACCTCGATGGTCAGCCCGTCCCCGCCGGACACCACCGCGTACACCCCGGTGCCCCATGGGGCGGGCTTCGGCTTCCCCACGGGGGCGTGGGTGTGGTCATCCTGCAAGGCGAACTCGTAGACGTGGGCCAGGTCGATGGTGTCGCTCACGGGGAGCCCGGACCAGTTCACGCCCCGCACACCGTCCGCCGTGACGAAGCGGAACTCGGGGGTGAGCGCGCCCCGCACCTTCAGATGGAAGGCGGAGAGCCGGGCCAGAGTGCGGGCGTTCTCCATGGCCGGGTCCGTCGCCACCCGCCACAGGTCACCGCGCTCCTCCCAGGTCACGGGCGCGTCCTTGTCCAGCATGAGCACATGCCGCGTGAGCGCGTCGATGTCCAGCGGCCCCCCGCGCAGCGCGGGAACCTTCGCCCGCAGCGCGTTCAGCCGCCGCAGCGCCTCCCGCGCCCACGGGGGCACCGGCTGCTGCCCGAACAGATCCCGCAGGATCTCGTCGTAGTGCGCCTCAGCGTCGTACGAGTCGATGGACATCGCGTCCGGATCGCCGTGCGGCGCCGGGGAGGAGGAAGCGGCGGGGGCGTAGGACGCCGGCTCGGAGCTGAGCCAGCCGTGCACCGGACGGCCGTCGGAGCCCCGGGCGGACAGCGCGACGCCCTGGGCGGGGCCGGCCGTCGCGCCGGTGGTGGAAGCCGGGGCCCCGGACGAGGCGGTCACCGGCTCCCAGGCGCGCACGGCCGCGTACTGCTGGGGCAGATCGAACCCGGACAGCTCCAGGATCTCCCCGAGCGATCCGGCCGCCGAGACCATGGCGAACGGCAGCGCCTGGTGCAACGGCGGCACCCCGGCGCCGAGCCCGGCGAGGTGCGCGCCGACCGTCTGCCGCAGGGTCCCCCACGTCAGCGGGGAACGATCGCCACGCGCGGCCCGCGCATCGTCCAGCGCCCGGAAGCCGTGCAGCAGCGCCTCGAACGCCGCCGTGTCGTCCTCCAGCACCGGCCCGTAGACCAGCCGGATCGCCCGCACCCACCGCAGCACATCCCCGGCACGGCTCCGGTCACCCGTCACCCACTCCGCCAGCCGGGCCAGCTCCGCGGACGACGGCTCCGGCCGGAAACCCGCCCACCAGTCATTCTCGGCGAGCTGGAACCGCGGCTCGGATTGCCAGCCGGGGACGATGACCGGTTCCTGCCCACCGCCCGTGGTCCACACCCACCGGCCCCAGCTGTTGGAGAGGAACTGACCCGCGATCGGGTGCTCCAGCGGATCGCGCGCCGGCGGTCCCGCCACATCCGCGCCCGCCACGACGACGGCCGTACCGGAATCCGCGGCGGTCAGATCGGGAGCGGCCGAGTGGAGGAAGTCCACGACCCGGGCGTACTCGAACATCTTGCCGGAACCGTCCCGCATCCCGAGTTCGGCCAGCACGCCGTTGCCGCCGATGGCCACGAGATACGCCGTGCCGAAGGGCAGCGGGAACGGGTCGCTGTCCACGACCACCACGCCCTCCGGTCCCTCGCCGAGCTGCGACGCGAGCGGGAGCGTGAACTGACGCACCTGCGGTAGCAGTCCGTAGGAGTCCTCCCGGCCGTCCCGGTCGCGGGCCGGACGCGAGGAGACGCCCACCGGCTTCCCCTGGGCATCCCGGCTCTTCACACTCAGCACCTGGTCCACCGGCACCCGGGTCCCGTCCGCCGCGACGATCTCCGGGGCCGGGATCACCACCGGCGGCGTCCTGGAGGGATCGGCGACGATGTCCAGCGCCTGCCACGCCTCCTCGATGATCTGCCGGACCCGCGGCCGCGCCCCCGGGGGCATGTGGTCGAGGAGACCGGCCGCCACGCGGACCGCCTCCCGCAACCGTCCCTGTACGTCGGCCGGCACCGGGGTTCCCAGGGCATAGGAGCCCAATTCCTCCGCGACTGCCTGGACGTCGAACCAGGTCCACAGGCTCTGGATCGAACCATCGGCCTGCGGCATACCCTGCTCCGCCAGCCGCAGGAAGGGTTCGAACGCCCGCACCACGGGATTGTTCCGGACGCTCGTGACGGCCCGGCGCAGCACGTCGTGTGGAAGCGGAGCCGAGAACTTCAGCGCCCGCTCGACCGCCCTTCGGCTCAGCTCCGCCAGTTCGGCGACGGTTCGCCGTATCTCCTCCCCGGTCATCGTGTCGTCGCTGAATCCGAAGTGCCGCAGCTCGGCCAGGAACAGTACGAGCGGCAGCCGGCCGTGGTCCGTGTCCAGCGCCGGGTAGTCGTCCATGCCGACGGTCTCGTACTGGCTGACGGTGTTCCCATAGGACGTGCGCCCGGTCAAGGTGGCGGTCAGATGCTCGCGGGGAGCGGGAACGGACCCGTCCGAGGCGTCGAGGAACCCGTCGGCGACCGCACCTCCGAACTGCTGCCGGAAGGCCTCCAGGAGCGACCCCAGCCGCTCGGCGAAGTTCTCGGTGATGTCGTCGTGGCGCTCGTCGAGGAATGTCCGGGTGCGGGGCCGCGTGGCCCGCAGCGCGCTGTCGAACGGATGCCGGCCCGCCACCGGCACCAGGTTCTTCACCAGCCGGGACGGCCACATCGAGGCGGACGGCCGCGCGGCGACATGGCTGAACGACAGCCATCCGTATCCCCAGACCTCGTCGATGTCCGGGATGACCGAGAGGAACGGAAGGAACGGCACGTAGTCCGACGACGTGCCGCCGCCCATGACGTCACGCAGGAAATCCGCGGCGGTCCGCTGCCCGAACCGCCTCCCCGCGAAGAACAGCTCCTCGTATTCGTCCTTCGACAGCCACTGCGCGGCGAAGTCCTGGAGCATCCGCAGATCGATGGGGAAGCCCACGGTGGGCTGCACGTAGTCGCGATGGGTGTGATCCGGCAGATGAGGGCTGACGCGGGTCCGCCGGCCGATATCGGTGACCTGCCACCCTTCGAGGCCCGCGAGAAGCTCGGCGAGCGGTATGACGGCGCCCCGCTCGTCGGTGATGTCCAGCCTGCCCCGGGCCAGTTCGAGCTGGGCCAGCCCATCCTGCGGGGACTGCCGCCGCTCTCCCGGGAGTGCGGCCATCGGGTCGAGGACGTACTCCACGATGTAGCGCCTCTTGCGGACGGGCTGCGGTGCCCCCGGCCCGACCTCGGGCTTCGACTCCGTGAGGCTGCCGGTGGCGGGGTCGAGCCAGAACGACATGGTGTCGGTGTAGATGCCGACGCCGGGGCCCTGGGCCAGCAGCACCTTGTCCCGTTCCTCCCTGAGGACGAGCAGCCCGGTGTGGTCATGGCCCATGAGGTCGGGTACGACGTTCATCTGCAGACCGGGCTCGGCGACCTCCCAGCCGTCGAGGCCCGCCACCACGTGGGTGAGCGGTATCGCGTCGACGGGGTAGCCCGTGGCCTCGTCGTACCGGGCCGACTGGAGCTGGGCCCACGCCTCCCCCGGTGACAGCCCCGGCGCTCCGGCGGGCAAGGTCGTCGGGTCGGCGACGATCCTCCCGAAGAACTGGTGCACGGGCGGCTGCGCCCCCGGCGGCACCTCGGGCGGCTCCGGGTGGATGCGCCCGGTGGCGGAGTCGAGCCAGAATCCCCCGGGTTCGGTGACGAGCCGGACGCCGGGGCCGGAAGCCAGCGTCTTGGACTCGCGGGCGTTCTGGATGAGGAGGATGTGACGGTCCTCGATCTCCAGGCCGAGGGCGCCGTATTCGTGCCGGGTGGGCTTGTCGACCAGCGCGTGGCCCGGGGAGGACGACTCCATGAACGCGGGCAGCGCCTTCTCCAGGACCCGCCCCCACCGGTCGATCACCACGGCCCACGCCTCGACCGCCGCCATGTCCAGCAGAGCCGACGACACCCGCCGGCCCGCACGGAGCGACGGGTCCACCGCCACCACACCGTCGCGCCCACCCAGGTTGTACGCGCCGCCCCACACATGCCCCAGCGCCTTGCCCTGATGCCGCGCCAGCACGAACGCCACCGCACCCGGCCCCGCATCCGCCACCGCACGCTTCATCACATCCCACGACCGCACCCGACGCCACCCCGGCCCGGCCACCAGACCCGACGCCGCCGAATCCGGACCCGGGATGGTCACCGAGTCGTCCACCGAACCCGCGATGCGTACCCCATCCGGATACAACGCGTTCCGGAGAGCGGCCACCAGCCGCAGACACCGCTGCATCGACATCGGACCCGCCGGAATCGTCCTCGCCAGACGGTCCGCCAGCCCCTCCAACCGGCGGCGGGTCAGCACCGGGCGCGGCACGACGGGGGTGGTCGGCCCGGCGGCGGCCGTACGGTCCGGCGCGACCGGCTGTCCTGCCGGGGGCGGCGGCGCGGGCGTCACCTCTCCGTTGGGGGAGGTACGCGGGGCGAAGGCGGGGTTGGGGATGTAGTTCCCCACGGGCCGTCCGTCGCGCATCGGCTGCACACCACGGATGAAGCGCGTGTGCACCCCGCCGGGGAAGGCGATCTCCTTCTGGTCGGGGAAGGGCGAGGCGAGGCCCAGGGTGGCGTTGACGTCGATTCCGCCGGGGACCTCGATGTCGTAGCGCCAGACGTAACGGCGGGTCAGCTGGGCCTCGCTGAGCGGATCGGCGTCGGCCGAGTCCCGCACGTAGCGCGGATTGGTGGTGGTGCTCACATAGGCGGTGCCCGCGGGGCTGTTGTAGACGTGGTCGATCAGGTGCACCGCGTCGGTGCCCTTCGGCGTGATCCCCCTCCGGAAGATCTCCTCGGGAGAACGCCAGTCGAACTTGTGGAGCAGGCCGTTGCCCGCGCGCCACATCGCGTCCGGCAGCGTGCGGCGGCTGAACAACCCGGGAAGGGCCGCGGTGGTGTCCGGGTCGACCGGCGGGGTGGGGCTCACCGGTCCCGTCGCGGACCATCCGACCGGGACGGGGCTGCCGGCCGGCGACAGGGTCTGGCGCATCCGGGACGAGGCGACGATCCCGCGTCCGGGCAGGTACCAGTCCCAGGCGGGCCCCTCGTCGTACAGCCGCCCCCGGTCGTCCGAGACCCGTCCGGCGCTCGGGCCGTCGGGGTTGTACATCCCCCGCAGGCCGAGCCCTGGTATCTCGGCCACGAAGAAGTGCAGCTCCGGGTCGGTCTGTCCCTGGCCCCACACCGTTGCGCGCGACCCCTGGGTGACGGCCGGGAACTCCTCCAGCCCCTCGCGGAACGTCTGGTCGAAGTCCCCGTCCGGGTCGTAGGACGTGTACGCGTTCCGCAGGTGCCGCCTGCGGTCGAGCGGCCCGCGGCCACCGCCGCCCGTGCTTCCCGGAGCCGAGGTGACGCGCCTGCCGGGGCCCCGCTGGACGGTGAAGCGGGCGGCCTGCCAGGTGCCCTTGGCGGCGGGGTCGGCCGTGTGGCCGATCACGGCGGGGGCCGGGGTGCCGAGGCCGGACCAGTCGACCGCTTCGCCGGTGTACCAGACGGCCCTGCCGAGCCGGGCCTTGAGCTTCTCCGGCAGGCGGGGGTTGTGCCGGCCGAGCTCGGAGATCGCCAGGACCAGGGGAACGTTCAGGTCGTGGCGGTACACCGTACGGTCGCGGGCCAGCAGCTCGACGAGTTCGTCCTCGGTCACCACCCGGCGCGGCGTCGTTGCGTTCGTCAGCGCGAGCCGGCCGTCTCCCGTGGGCTCGGCCGTGACGACCACGGGCACGGGGCCGCCCTCGGTGTGCCAGGGGGCCGTGCGGGTGACCGCCCCCGGCAGGCGGAGCCGGGAGGTGTCCAGTCCGCCGGGCAGGTCCAGGCCCGCCCAGTTGCGGAAGGAGGACCGCTCGTCCTGCCAGGGCAGGAAGCCTTCGCGTTCGAGCTGGAACGCGGCCACCGCGTCCACGTTGTGGACGTCCCGCCCCACGGCCGCCGCGGCGGCGAGCGTGAAGAACAGTTCCCCGCGCCGCCCCCGGTCCGGCTTCTCCAGGTGGAGCACCCGGGCGCCGAACGCGTCGAGGTCGGGCACTGCCGCGAACGCCTCCCGGGCCTTGACCATCGCCCAGAACAGCTTCGTGTACTCGGCCCGGCCCGGCGCAGCCGTATCGGGCAGGCCCAGGACCCGGCGCGCGGTGGCCCGCGGATCCTCCAGCGCGGCGAACTGCTCGGCGACCCTCGCCAGGTGCGCGGGCCTGCTGAACGTGCTGAGGGCCCGTCCGGGCTTCCTGTCCCACGCGCTCGCCGCCTTGGCGAGCACATCGCGGTAGACGTTCGGCGCCATGTCGTCGCCCTCGGCCGTGTCCGACTTCTTGCGGACGACCCGGTCGAACAGGTCCGTCGTGAACATCGGCGCGCCGGAGGACAGCTCGGTGTCGGCCCGCCACATCAGGTCCAGCGCGCCGATGCCCCGCAGCAGGGCCGCGTAGTCGCTCCTGCGCTTCACCCGCCCGCCGAAGACCCGCCGCAGCGCACGCTCCAGGCGCAGCGCGCGGTACCTCACCTCCTCGGAGGCGGGCCCGTCGCCGTCGTACAGGCGCGCGGCCTTGGCGATCGCGTCGAGCCGGGTGCCCTTCGGCTCGGGCCAGAAGTGCCTCCGCCGTCCCAGCCGGCCGCGGACGTCGGTGGCCAGTTCGTACCAGTACCGCGTCTCCCGGCCGTTGGTGCCCTGGGCCATGGAGGTGATGTGGTCGTCGGCGACCACGTGAAGGTCGGTCTCGTTGGACGCGTGCTGGCCGGGAGCCACGTTCTCCAGCGGGTCCGCGACAAACGGCTCGGGAGCCGCCGGCTGGGCGTCCGCGCGGTCGGGCGACCGGTCGGAAGCCGCACCGCCCCAGCACGACGCCAGGCCGATCGTCGCGTCTCGCGGAAGGTTCCGGACGCTCGGGCGCCGTGCGAGGCCACGCCCGAACCGCGGTCCGGTGACGAGCTCGTAGCTGCCGTCGTCCTGGGCCACGTCCAGGAAGCCGGGCCCGCCGTGCCCGGAGTAGGTGTAGTCCGGCGCCGGGCCCTCCACGGGCCGCGGTGTGCCCACCCACGACTGCGTGGTGGGGTTGTAGTGCCCGATGCTCGTCATCTCCGGCAGGTGACGGAGCATGCTCTCCCGGTCCCCCACCAGGTCCTTCGGCTGTAGCGACGACCGCCCGAGCTGCTGGTGGTCCCCGCCGACGATGGTGTGCGTCACCCAGTGGCGTTCCCACTCCGGCACATCCGGCTCCGGGTCGTGCCAGTCCTCCGGCCTGCTCGCGGTCCAGTCGCCGAACGGCCGGCCGGGCAGCTTCACCATCCCGATGGTGTAGCGGTTGCCGCCGATGGAGCTCATCCGCACGAAGCCGCTGAACGACCAGACGACCCTGCCGGTCCTGTACGCCACGTAGCGCGCCAGTTCCAGCCCCATGCCGCCCGAGAACGGGAACGCCAGGACGATGGGCGCGCCCTCGGGGAGGCCGGGCTCGTGGGCGAGCAGTTCGGCGAGTTCCCCGAAGCTCGCCCGGCGCTCGGTCTTGTCCGGCCACCGCACCATCACATGGTCGTGGCCTCCCTTGACTGCACCCACGAGACAGGGCTCGGGGTCGCCCTCCGCATGCCACGGCGCGGGCTCCGGCGTGCCGAAGGGCACGGCGGCGGACACCGTACGGATCTCGCTGGTGTCCACCTCGGCAGCGGGCTGGGGCGTCCAGTTCAGGCTCGGACGCCCCTTGCGGCCGTTGAGGGCGAAACGGGCGAGGACGGCGCTGCCGCCCGCGGACTTCAGGTGGTACGCGCCCAACCCGTCCAGACCGGTCGCCCATCCCGCGGCGAGCGCGTCGCGTACCAGGGCGAACAGTTCGGCGCGCGCGGCCGCCGGGTCCGCGCTCCCGGCCTCCGGTGTCAGATGCAGGATCCGGCGGGCGAGAGCGTCCACGTCCAGCGGGCGGCCGGCCAGGTCGCGGTCCTTCAGCCGCAGCGCGTCCAGCGTCTCCAGGGCCGCCACGTCATCGGCGTCCGGGACGAGGAACTCCACCGTCGCCTGCCGCTCCTCGGCCCCGGTGTCCCGGCCGGTCTCCCGCTCCCGGCTCGTCTCGTGCACCAGCAGAGCGCTCGCGGTCAGACGGCCCTCGGGCGGCAGGTCCGCCTGCAACTGGGCCAGCACCGGCCCCAGTTCGCTCCTGAACATCTCGGCGACCGTGTGCGCGCGCCGCTCGCCCAGCTCCCGGGACCCGTCGCCGTACCCGGTGATCACGCCCGTCGGCGGACGCAGCCCGCCGCGATGGTTCCGCACGGCCACCGTGGCCATCCGGACCATCAGGCGCCGGGCGGCCACCCTCCCGCTCGCGGACAGCTCGCTCGCGCCCTGCTCGAAGGCGATGGGCGTCCGCTGCGGCAGCACCGCGCTGGCCCCGACGACCGGCCCGGGAACGGGCGCGTTCCCGAAGGCGATCAGCGTCGCCGACGGCCACGCGGGACCGGTCCTGAACCCCGGCCGCCGCCCGGCCCCCGGCGCGGTGCCCACCGACGGGTTCGCCGAGCCGGGGACCGGCTCGTCCGGCACGTCGTCGGACAGCTCGCCCGGATCCGAGGCGGGGCTGCTGACCCGCCGTACCGACGGCCACTGCTCGGGGCGTACGGGGTCCTGGTCCCCGGTCGCGGGGTGCTGTGCCGCGGCGAACGGCGCCGCCTCGTCCGCCGCGTCCCCTTCGGCCGCGGGATCCGTGGGGGCGGCCCACACCGACCACGGCCCGCCGGCGGACGGCCCGTCGACGGAGAGTTCCGTGGCGGGACCACGGCCGGACGGGCCGGCGTCGGTGAGAGAGAGACCGGCCGGGGCCCCGAACGGCGCGGTGGACGCCGGAACGCCGGGCGTGGGCGCCGGGGCGACGGGCGTGGGCGCCGGCGGGGTGGGCTGGGGAGCCCCGATCACTCCCCGGACATCGTTCGGGCGCACGAAGGCGAGGTCGGTGACCGGGCGCGGCCGGCCGGCGGCGTCCGGCTCCAGGGCCACCGTGGTCTTCCCCGTCGCCGGATCGGTGTAGAGGGTCGGCTTGCCGTACGCGGCCCAGGTCCACCGGCCCGACAGCAGGGCGGTCTGACCCGGCAGGCTCGCCACCAGCGACTGACCGGGGGCGGGCCGGGCGCCTTCGACGAGCAGGATGACCGGGATCCGCAGGGAGAGATGGGCCAGCTCCGGGTCGCGGTAGTGCAGCTCGCCGACCTCGTCGTGCCGCACCGGGGCGCCGATGACGGCCTGGCCGCCCCGCTGGCCGGCCCGGAACAGCCAGAGCCGCTCCGGTGCCTGTGGGTTGTACCAGGGCGCCGGGGCCGTGGAGTCCGGCCGGAGCGTCCCGTCGGGCTCACGGCGCAGCAAGGTGACCTTGGACGGGTCGAAGTCGACGGGCCCGGCCGGGTTGCCGCTGTGGTCACGTCCGAACGCCACACCGCCGGCAGTGGTGGTCATGAGGGTGCCGCGTGCCAGTGCGCCGCGGGACTCCAGGTGGAACGCGGCCACTTCCCCGATCCGGTAGGGGTTCCGGCCGTGGGCCACCGCCTGGCGGAGCAGCTGCGTCATTTCCGTACGCCGGGCGGGATCGGGTGCGGGCAGGTGGAGGAGGACGGCCGCGGCCCGGTCCAGCTCCTGCTCACCACCGTGCTGCCTGATCCCGTCCAGGTAGTCCTGGACCCTGACCATGGCCCACAGCATTCGCGACCGCTCCGCGTCACCGACCTGATGTGGGTTCAGCCCCAGGATGTGGGCAGTGAGGGCGTCGAAACCGGGTCCCCCCATCGCGGCCGCGGCGGCGGTGACGGCCGGCAGCGGAACGAAACCGGTGAGCGCGAGCCCCGGGGTCTGGGCCAGCCGCTCGCCCGCCCTCGTGAGCATGGCCTCCACGACGGCCCTCCTGGAGGGCTGTGCGAGGCCCGGGTGCTGCGCCAGGAACCCTGCCGACAGACTCGCGGCCAACTCCACGGTGAACAGCGGAACACGGGCCAGCGCGGGATCGTTGCGCAACATCACGTCCAGCGCGCCGGCGCCCCGCCACAGCACCGGATACTCCGGGGCCCAGTCGATCCGCTGGCCGAACTCCCCACGCAGCAGCCGCACCAGGCGCAGCGTCCGCTCCAGGATCTCCGGCGGCACCGGACCCGGCCCCGAGTGCAGACCGGCGTCGCGGGCCCGGGCCTCCAGCTCGGCCCCCTTCGGCTCCGGCATCCGCACTTCCGGGGCGTAGGCGACGCCCCGGGCATTGGCCTCCGCGCCGAGGAACACTCCCATGGGCGTCTGCGCCCTGCTGAACACCCTGCCGACGAAGCCGTAGACCGGCCGGTCGTGGTCGGTGGCGATCTGCTGGGCTTCGGAGACCACCGCCAGCGGATCCGGGACGAACGGCGCCGGGCCGTGGGCGCCGATGAACCCGGCGCCCTCGGGCATGGCGCTGTAGCACACGATCCGCACGATGGGGGACTTGCCGGATCGCCGGTGCAAGCTCCGCCGCCGCTTCAGCGCACCGGACGTCCCCGGTCCGCTGGTCTCCACCCTTCCCCCGTTGTCCAGGGCCCAGGTGCTCAGGCCCGGCTCCCCGTGTTTGGCCTCGAAATACGGGGTGGGCTCCTTCGCCTCCACCCACGGAAACGGTTCCGGCAGGCTGATGTCCCCGGTCGCCGGATCGAAATGGACGAAGTGCGTCGCCTTCGGCACGTCCAGCAGCAGCTGAGACTTTGTCCGCGAGACGCCGCCGGGCCCGGAGAGGGCGACGGACATGTGCCCGGCCGACCGGTGGTCGGGACCGATGAAGGGCAGGGTGAACACCTGGCGCTCCCACGCCGCGCCCTGTTGGCCACCCCCCGGCGTCGGGTTCGGTTCGCTGAGCAGCCAGCCACCCGCGAAGCTCCGGTCCTCGGAGATGTCGTTGCCGATCGGGCCCGTCACCACGGGGTAACCGATCGAGGACCACACGTTCCGGCCCAGCAGATCGGCGCTGTCCTGCGTCAGCGCGGAGTTGCCGACGGCCCCGAGGGGAATGCCCATCAGCACCGGCACGCCGCCCGGCTCCGCGCTCAGCACCTCGTCCAGACCGAGGAGTTCGGCCACGACCGCCTTCGGGGCATCGCGGAAGAAGCCATTCGTGCCGCGCACCCGGACCTTCGCCGGCCCCCCGTCGGCGATCACCGCGTAGGGCGTGCCCCACGGCGCGGGAGTCGCGTTCCGCACGGGCTGGATCCAACCGTTCGGCTGCCGGGCGTACTCGGTGACCCTGGTCACGTCGAGTTGGGGAGCGAGGGGGGCACCGGTCCAGTTCAGGCCCCGCCCACCGTTGGCCGAGGTGATACGGAATTCGTCGTCGAGCGCGCCGTTCAGCTTCAGATAGAAGGCGGAGAGCCGGGCCAGGCTGGGGGCGTCCTCCACGGCCGGATCCACGGCCACCCGCCACAGGTCACCGCGCTCCTCCCAGGTCACGGGCGCGTCCTTGTCCAGCATGAGCACATGCCGCGTGAGCGCGTCGATGTCCAGCGGCCCCCCGCGCAGCGCGGGAACCTTCGCCCGCAGCGCGTTCAGCCGCCGCAGCGCCTCCCGTGCCCACGGGGGCACCGGCTGCTGCCCGAACAGATCCCGCAGGATGTCGTCGTAGTGCGCCTCCGTGGCGTCATACGGAACCGTGGCGGGTGCCGTGGGCGCCACCGACGTGTCGTCCTGCGGCGCGAAGGCGTCGGGCGCGCCGCCGGCGAAGGACGCTGGCTCGGAGCTGAGCCAGCCGCGCACCGGACGGCCGTCGGAGCCCCAGGCGGACAGCGCGACGCCCTGGGCGGGGCCGGCCGTCGCGCCGGTGGTGGAAGCCGGGACCCCGGACCAGCCGGTGACCGGCTCCCAGGCGCGCAGGGCCACGTACCGCTGGGTCAGATCGAACCCGGACAGCTCCAGGATCCTCCCGAGCGATCCGGCCGCCGAGACCATGGCGAACGGCAGCGCCTGGGGCAGCGGCGGCGTCCCGGTCCCGAGCCCGGCGAGGTGCGCGCCGACCGCCTGCCGCAGGGTCCCCCACGTCAGCGGGGAACGATCGCCACGCGCCGCCCGCTCCTCGTCCAGCGCCCGGAAGCCGTGCAGCAGCGCCTCGAACGCCGCGGTATCGTCCTCCAGCACCGGCCCGTAGACCAGCCGGATCGCCCGCACCCACCGCAGCACGTCCCCGGCACGCGTCCGGTCGCCCGTCACCCGCTCCGCCAGCCGGGCCCGTTCCGCCGACGAGGGCTCGGGACGGAACCCGGCCCACCAGTCGTCCTCGGCCAGCTGGAACCGCGGTCCGAGGCGGCCGTCGCCGGGCGCGATGCCCGGCCGTCGTCCGCTGCCCGTGGTCCACACCCAGCCGGCCCAGTTGGCCAGCAGCTGGCCGGCGACCGGCCGCTCCAGCGGATCGTGCGTCGGCGGTCCCGCCACGTCCGCGCCCGTCACCACGACGGCCGTCTCCGCGTCCAGGGCGACCAGATCGGGATCGGCGGCGTAGAGGAAGTCCACGACCCGGGCGTACTCGAACGCCTTGCCCGAACCGTCCTCCATCCCCAGTTCGGCCAGCGCGCCGTCGCCCCCGATGTCCACGAGATACGCCTTGCCGAAAGGCAGCCCCATCGGGTCGCTCTCCGGAACCACCGCCCCGCTCGGCCCCTGGTGCGACCGGGAAGAAAGCAGGAACGTGAACTGACGCACCTGCGGCAGCAGACCGTAGCTGTTCTCCCGGCCGCCGTCCCGGTCCGAGGCGGGACGGGAGGAGAAGGCCACCGGCTCCCCCTGCGGGTCCCGGTGCTTCACCCGCGACAGCTGGTCCAACGGCACCCGGGTGCCGTCCGCAGCGGTGACCTCCGGAGCCATGGACACCACCGGCGGCGTCCGGGAGGGATCGGCGAGGACACCCAGCGCCTGCCACGCGCCCTCGACGATCTGCCGGACCTGCGCCTGCTCCCCCGGGGGCACCTGGCCGAGGAGTCCGGCCGCCGTGCGGACCACGTCCCCCAGCGAGCGGTGTGCTTCGGCGGTCAGCGGGGTCCCCAGGGCGTAGAAGCCCAGCGCCTGAGCGGGCGCCTGGGCCTCGGTCACCGTCAGCAGCTTCCGCGGCGGGCCGCCTGCCTGCGGCACACCCGCCTGGGCCAGTCGCAGGAAGGGAAGGAACGCCTGCACCACGGGGTTGTCCCGGATGCTCGTGACGGCGAGGCGCAGCACCTCGGGCGAAAGCGGAGCCACGTGCCTCAGCGCCCGCTCATATGCCTCCCGGCTCAGCTCCACCAGTTCGGTGACGGCGCGGCGTCCCTCCTCCCTGGTCATGTTCTGGTGGCCGAACCCGTAGTGCCGCAGCTCCTTCAGGGTCAGCGCGACCGGGAGCCGGCCTTCGCCGGTGTCCAGGACGCGGTAGTCCTTCATGCCGACGCTCTGATACTGGCCGACGGTCTTCCCCTCGGAGGTGCGCCCGGTCAAGGCGGCGGTCAAGTGCTCGCGGGGCGCGGGGGCGTCGTCCTCCGGGGTATCGAAGACCCCGTCCTCGACCGGGAGTCCGAACGCCTTCTGGTAGTAGCCCAGAAGCGATGTCAGTGCCTGGTTGAAGACCTGGGTGATCTGGTCGTGGCGTCCGTCGAGGAATTCCCGCGTACCGGGCCGCAGGGCCCGCAGCACGCGGTCGAACGGATGCCGGCCCGCCACCGCCAGCAGGTTCTTGATCAGCGGCTCCGTCCCCGGTGGCCACATCCGGGACGCCGGCCTCGCGGCGACATGGGCGAACGCCTCTCCCCCGTGCCCCCAGATCTCGTCGACCTCCGGGATGACCGAGAGGAACGGAAGGAACGGGAGGTAGTCGGCCGGGACGCCGCCGTCCATGACGTACTGCAGATAACCCGCGGCGATCATCCGCCCGAAGTCTCTTCCCCCACTGATCACCGGGTTGGCCGGACCCATCGACAGCCGCAGTATCGCGAGGTCCTGGAGCCCCCTGAGACCGATGGTCGGGAAACCCACGGTGGGCTGCGTGTACGAGCGATGATCGTGATCCGGCAGGTGGGAAACGAGGAGGGTCCGCCGGCCGGCCCCGGTGACCTCCCAGCCCGCGAGGCCCGCCAGCAGGTCCGCGAGCGGTACGGCGGCCTCGTTCCCGTCCGTGCTGTCCAGCCTGTCCCGGACCAGGTCGAGCGCGGCCATCGCCTCCTCCGGCGAGTGCCTGTCCTCTTCCCCCAGTGCGGCCATCGGATCGAGGACGAACTCCACGATGTGGTACTGCTCCGAGACAGGCCGAGGCGCTCCCGGTGCCGCCAGGGGCTCCGTCTCCAGGAGACGACGGGTGGCGGGGTCGCGCCAGAACGTCATGGTGTCGGTGACGAGTTTGATGCCGGGGCCGGAGGCCAGGAGTCGCGAACCCGGCATTTCCCTCAGCACGAGACGCCCGGGATGGTCAGGAAGGCCGGGGGTGAGCCTCATCGGCCGGCCGGACTCGACGACCTCCCAGCCCTCGAGGCCCGCCAGCAGGTCCGTGAGCCGTATGAGGTCGTTGGACCCCGGTGTTCCCAGGCTCCGCCGGGCGGACTCGAGCAGCGCCAGCGCCTCCTGCGGGGACTGCCCCGGCATCCCGGCGGGTCCGGCCGTCGGATCGGCGACGATCCGCCCGAAGAAGTAGTCCTCCAGGGCGGGTGGCGGCGTCCCCGGTGGCACCTGGGGCCGCTCCATGTGGAATTGCCCGGTCTCGGGGTCGCGCCAGAATCCCTCGGGGTCGGTGACGAACCGGACGCCGGGGCCGGTGGCCACGGTCCTGGACCCTTCCTCTTTCTTGATCAGGACGATGTGACGGTCCTCGACCTCCAGGCCCACGGCGCCGTACTCGCGCTCGACGGGCCGGTCGATCAGCGCGTGGCCCAGGGAGGACGACTCGGTGAACCCGGGCAGCGCGTCCTTGAGGACCCGACCCGCCCGGTCGATCACCACCACCTGAGCCTCGACGGCCGCCAGGTCCGGCGGCGTCGCCGACACCCGGTGGCCCTCCCGGGCCGACGGGTCCACCGCCACCACGCCGCCGCGCCCGCCCAGGTGGTACGCGGCCCATACGTGCCCCAGCTCGCCGCCCTGGCGCCGCGCCAGCACGATCGCCAGCGCGCCCCGCCCGGCGTTCGCCACCGCGCGCGCCACCTCGTCCCAGCTTCGCACCGGCCGCCAGCCCGGCCCGGCCACCAGACCCGCCGCCGCGGCGTCCGGGCCCGCGAGGGTCACCGAGTCGTCCACCGTGCCCGCGATGCGCACCCCGCCCGGGTGCACCGCGTCCCGCAGCGCCTCCACCAGCCGCAGACACCGCTGTACCGGCGTCTCCCCGGCCGGAAGGTTGTCCGCCAGACGGTTCGCCACCCCTTCCAGCTGGCGGCGGGTCAGCACCGGGCGGGGCACGACGGGGGTGGTCAGCCTGGCGGCGGCCGTACGGGCCGGCGCCGGCCCGTCCTGCGGGGGCGTCACCTCGACCGACGGCACCGGCTCGGTCACCTCGACCTGCGGCACCGGCATCTCGGAGGCCCAGCCGTGCAGCGGACCGGGGGTGAAGGGCAGGTGGACCGGGCCGCCGATGGTGCGCAGGACGAGTTCCACGCGCCGCTGCGCGGCGTCGGCGGCGCGGGCCGCCCCCTCCAGGGCGAGCCGGATGTCGGCGGGGAGGGTGACCCCCCGGGTGTTCAGGGCCTCGTCGGATGCCACGCCGTCCAGCAGCGCCCGGCGTACGGCGAGCAGTGTCCGCCGGGTGTCGGCCGTGACCTCGCCCGCGTCCAGCCACACCTGCGGCCGCGTGTCCTGGGCGGCGAAGCCTTCGGCGAGCCGGAAGCCGATCGTCTCGGGGGCCTGCGCCCGCCAGTCGTCGATGCCCCGTTCGGCCAGGGCGGCCGGGACGTCGTAGACCCCCTGCGACGGGCGGGCCGGGGTGATGCCGAGCCCCAGGACGTCCTCCAGGGTGGGGCGCAGCACCACGTTGCCGGTGACCCAGCGGGTGCCCTTCGGGCCGCGGACCTCCAGAACGGTGTGGGCGGTGAGGGTGTAGCCGAGCACACCGCTGTCGTCGGGCTCGCCCTCGGCGTTCTCCGAGACCGCCGAGCCGTACTTGAGGACTTCGCGGCGCAGGCCGGTGCCCCCGGTGGCCTGGCCCAGGGCGGTGTTCTCCCCCGCTACGGGCACGGTCCCGGCGAGGGTGTCGGTGTTGCCGTCGGTCAGACCGCCCTTGACCGGCGCGGTCACCGACGGGCTGAGCTTCCGGCTCGCGCTGGTCGTGTGGGTGGCGGTGGTGGTGCGCAGCCTCTGGGACAGCACGTCGTGGCTGGAGGTCTCCATCTGCGGCCGGTACAGCGCGAGTCCGATCCGGGCGGATCCGCCGGAGGGCTGCTGGCCGGTGTACCGGGACGCCTGGGCGGGCGTCAGCTCGATCTTGCCCCGCCGGATGAGGTCACCGATCCGGCGCATGGTGTTCTCGGCGGAGGTGGAGGTCTTGGGCAGGCCCTCGCCGCGCAGCTCCGGGTCGACCTCGCGCAGCGCGTCGGCGAGTTCGTCCATCGCGTCGAAGTCGTAGACGGTGATCGGCTGCGTCGGCGTCCACCGGTCGGTGCCGGACAGCCGGTCCCGTTCCGGATCGCCCGCCGGGGCGGCGGTGGGCCGGGGGTCGGCCCGGTGGACGTTCGGCGTGATCAGGACCGGGGCCGGGGCGGGCAGCTCCGGGGTGCCGTCCTCGCGCCGCCGCGGGGCCTCGCTGCCGGGGAAGCGGAGCGTCACGGTGGCGGGCGTGCCGGGGGCCGGGGCCGGGACCGGGGCGGGCGCCGGGGGGTTCTGCGCACGGGCGGTCCCGTCGCGGCCGAGGGCCCGGTCCATCCAGCGGGTCAGCCCGGCGGTGTCGGCCGCCGACAGCGCGCCGTCGAGCAGGGCGTCCACCAACTGCGCCAACGAGACGACCCGGTTGGTCAGGAAGCCCAGCGCCGAGTCGTTGAGCCGGGTCGAGGTGACCTCCACCCGGAACTCGTACGGCACCTGGAACTGCGCGGCGGGCCGGAAGGTGCGCGGCCACTCCTGGTGGTTCCTGGTGACGACGCGGGACGGGCCGCGGGTGCCGGCCGAGGTGAAGGTGGCCGTGCCCCCGGCGCTGCCGGTCCGCTCCGTGCCCGGCGTGAGGGTGAAGCCGCCCGTGCCGCCGAGGGTGAGGGTGAACCCGGTGCTGCGGGAGGCGGTGAGGGTGATGGCGCTTGCCGACGCGGAGTTGATGTTCTCCAGGCCCGAGTAGGCCAGCAGCGCGCCGCGCAGCGCCGCCAGGTCGGTGCCCGGTGCCGGGCGGGCGTTGAGCGCCACCTCCACCAGGTGCAGACCGGTGCGCCCCCGGTAGGGGAAGTGGGAGCGCCGCCAGTGGTTGGCGCCCGCGGACGCCAGCGACCGCATGCCGGTCACGGCGCCGGCCTCCGCGATGCGCGCGTCGAGCCCGCGGACGTGGCGGCCGTCCCCCGGCATGAGCGAGCCGGGCGCCTTGTGCTCGACACCGGCGCGGATCGCCTCGGTGAAGTCGTCCAGCGGGCCGGCCGGCAGCGCCTCGGGCACGGTGGCGAAGCCCAGCGACCGGCCGCCGGCGCGGGCGAAGTAGCGCGGCAGCAGGCGGTCCATGGGCAGCTGCGCCGGCTCCAGACCGGCCAGCCGGGCCAGCTGCGGATCCTGCCGGACCAGGGTTTCGGTGGCCCAGAACACCACGCCGCCGGGAACGGTCACGGCGTACGCCACCGAGCTGTGCGGGCCGACGCCGACCGCGTTCGCGACCGCGTTGCGGTGGCCCTTGCGCAGCAGGACGAGGTACGTGGCGTCCACCCGGAAACCGTGGAACCGGTCCTTGGCGTGGGCCTCGGCGGTGACCCGGTCGGTGAACGCGGCGTCGGTGTCCGTCCGGCTCTGGGTCACCGCGGTGTTCCGGCCGCCGCTGCCGGACACGCTGCCGGGGTGTTCACCGGTGTGCGAGCCGGTCAGGCTGGTGGAGACCGCCTCGGAGCGGCCGGAGGTGGTGCCGCGCCAGGCGGAGTCGGTGCTGGTGAGGTCGTTCTCCGCGTAGGTGGCGGCGTCGGGGTTGTCGCCGGGGTGGCCCGTCCCCTCGTAGACGGCATGGTGCAGGTAGCCGCGGATCTCGCCCTGGATCTCGGTGCCCACCAGCGAGCCGGCGGTGTCGGCGTCGACGACGTAGACGCCGCGGAAGATCTGCGGCGAACGGGAGATCAGGCTGGTCGACGACGACGCGGCCCGCAGCACCTGCTGGACCGGGCTCTCGGCGTCCGTCATGGACTTGCCGACGGTCATGTCCTTGAGCCAGTGGGCCGGTTCGGCGAAGGCGGTGATGGCCGAGGGCAGCCTGTCGATGAGGTCGGAGCCCTGGGAGGCGGCCCACCGCAGGATCCGGGCGAGCGCGCCGGGTTCGGCGGCCGTGGTGGCCGCCGGGTCGATCCCCTTGAGCATCTGCCGGAACGCCGACATCAGCGCGCCGCTGCCCAACGCCAGGTTGACATGGGCCTGGCCGGGCAGCAGCACCACGTCCTGCGGGCGGACGCCGCCCGCGTCCGGGGCCATCCGCGCCTTGCGGAAGTCCTCGGCGTTCGCCCGGCGGATGGCGACCGGGCCCAGCGGGGCGGCCGGGGCGTCGAGGGTACGGCTCAGCGGCACGGCGACGGAGACGATGCCGTCCTCCGTGTCGAACGTCGCCAGCGGGGTGTCGCCGTTCTCCGAGAACACCCTCATGGTGAAGGTGCCGGGGATGTCGAAGACCCCGAGCCCGGACTGGGCGTAGGTGAGCAGGTCGAGGCCGTACCCGGCGGCGGACCCCGAGCTGTCGCCGGTGATCTGGCGGGTGGCGGAGACGCTGTACGGGATGCCGCCCGCCACCGTCCAGTGGTGCGGGGCCGGGCCGCTGATCTCGGCGGAGACGTTGCCGAACAGCGACTGGCTGGAGCTGCTGGACTCGCTGCCCGCGACGCCCATGCCGTTGGCGTTCATCAGCGACCAGCCCGGCAGGTTCTTGCGGTGGTGGGGGGACGTACCGTCCGTCGGCTCCACGGACAGGTCGATGGCGAGCCGCCAGACCCCGTACTCCAGGGGCAGCTCGACGTAGAGCGGGTGGCCGCCGTCCATGGTCGCGCCCAGCCCGCCGCGCCGGCCGATCTGGGAGCGGGCGATGCGGAGCTTGCGGGCGTTGGCGAGCCACGCCATCAGGATCGCGCTGTCGTTCAGCCAGTCCAGGCGCTGCGGCGTGGAGGGCGCCAGGAAGCCCATCTTGCGCAGCAGCGTCTCCAGCTTGTCGAAGAGCGGCCCGGTGCCGGTGACCTTCAGTGGGGTGACGTCGACCGGGAGGCCGCGCAGGGACGCCACCTCGGACGGCAGGTGGCGCTCCTGGCCGGGCTCCACCGGAACGCCGGTCACATCGGCCAGCGTCGGCACCCGCATGGACTGCCCCTGGGGGCTGGGCAGCTCGAAGGTCTCGGTCCGGCCGCCCTTGGGGAGCACGAGCGCGGCGTAGTACGTGATGTCGGCGTCCGTCAGCAGGTGCGGGTTCTCGCTGACCAGGCTGTACCAGTCGTACGCCGTGCCACCGGAGTTGAAGACGCGGGACCGCTGGTGCTTGTAGCCGCCGCCGAAGACGAAGTTCCCGTCCGGGCTTTCGGAGCCCTGGAAGGTGGTGGCGACGGTGAACTCGGCCCGCTCCGCGTTGGAGACCGTCAGCGCGGTCTTGGCGCCGACCAGGTGCAGCAGGTCGTTCTCCAGGATCAGCTTGTTGCTGCTCCTGGCCAGCGCGTCGAGGCTGAAGGAGTTGATCCGCGCCCAGACCTCCAGATAGCCCAGCGGCTCACCGCCGCGGTCCAGCAGGATCGGCGAGGGGTACGCCTCGGCCAGCATCAGCGTCAGCCCCGAGCGCCGGTTGTTCTCGTCCAGGAACGACCGCAGCGCGGCGGCGGACTCGTCCGACATGCGACGCAGATGCGGGCGCAGCTGCGGGGCGGCGAGGAACGCGTCGAGCAGTTCGGACGGGTCGTGGATGGTGTCCATCCGGTGCAGCGGCAGCTCGTCGGAGACGGTCCGCGGGTCCGCCGGGACGTCGTGCGGGGAGACCGGGCCGAACGGGCGCGGCGGCATGTGCTGGGTGAGGTAGTGCGGGAACCACGCGGTGAGCCGGGCGGGCGAGGTCTCGGCGTCGTCCCAGTCCTCCTCGGCGTGGGGTGTGGGCTCCGTGGGGCCCGGGGCGAGTACGGCCGTGAACTGCCAGCTCATCCCGTAGTCGTAGGCGTGCGAGGGCTCCGAGGAGAACGCCAGCGCGGACATCGCGGTGTAGTTCTCCGGGACCGTCATGGTGACGGCCTGCTGGTTGTGGGTCAGCGTCAGCTTCGGGGTGAAGGTCTGCGAGGCGACCGCCGGGTTCTTGGAGTCGTGGACCGCCCAGGTGCGGCCGTAGGAGAGCGGCAGGCTCCGGACGTTCCCGGTGCTGCTGGTGTCGCTGGTGTCGACCGCGGTCCGGTTGCGCTCCTCGATGTGCACCCGGCGGCCCTCGGGCGTGTCCTCGGTCATCGTGGGAGCGGGCCGGTGGCCGAACAGCTCCAGCCGCGCCGACACCTGGTACCTGCGGCCCCGGTAGGTCACCGTGCGGGACATTCCCTTGCCGCTCAGCACGTGCGGCAGGGCGTCCAGCACCTCGTCGCCGGAGTACTGGGCGGCGATGTCCCGCTCCAGGGCGGCGATGTCCGCCGGGTCCTGCGCCTCCAGCGCGCCGGGCGGCAGCTGGGTCGCGGCCTCGGCCCGTACGGTCCGGCTCAGGTGCGCGTGCAGCCAGGTGAGGGTTTCCTCCGGGAACGGCATGACGTGCACCGAGCCCTGGAGGCCGCGGTGGCCGCTGCCGAAGCGGGTGACGAGGGCGGAGGGCCCGGGGGTGGCGGGGGTGCCGTCGTCGGAGTCCTCGGAGGAGTCGGAATCCGAGTCGGAATCCGAGTCGGAATCCGGTTCAGGGGCCGGGTTCGGCTCGGGGTCGGAGTCCGAGTCCGAGTCCGAATCCGAGTCGGAATCCGGGTCCGAATCCGGGTCCGAATCCGGGTCAGCGGCCGGGATACCCGCCGGGACGGCGGTCGCGGGCGACAGTGTGTCCAGGCCGACCGAGTCGACACCCTCCACACCGGCCAGGTCCTGTCCGTCCCGTCCGCTGTCCGTCAGGGTCGGACGGGTCGAGCTGGGCACGGGCCGGACCGGGGGCGGGGCGTCCGTGAGGGTCGTGGGGTCGAACGGGTTCTTGAAGCGCCAGTCGTCCGCCGTCGGCTTCGCCACCTGCGGCGAGGGGAACAGGGACAGCACCGGGTACGGCTTTCCGCTGAGGTGGGCGATCCCCGTCGTGGCGTAGGTGGTCGTCACGGAGCGGCCCAGCCGCTTGCTCAACATGAACGGCAGGCGGGGGCCGCCCAGGCCGGGGATGTCCAGCACCACGACGTCGTCGAGACTCCGGTCCACCAGCATGGGGTGATGGGCCATCAGCGCCACGAACTCCATGAACGGCACCCGGAAGACCCGCGTCTGGCTGCCGAAGCGCAGGCGCAGGGCGTCCGGGTCCGACGGATCGTAGGACGCCCGCACCACGAAGGGCACCGGCCGTTTGTCCACATCGGTGATCTTGAGCTCGTCCTCATCGACCCACGGGGCGCGGACGAGGCCGTCGGACGTCAGGATCCTGGAGGTGTCCAGCCTGCTGATCTTCGCACCACCGGTGGACCAGTCGGCCCCGGCCCGCACCCTGCCCAGGAGCGGGTCCCTCATCCGGTCGTCCTCTGTGAAGGCTCCGGCCGTCTCCAGGTGGAACGCCGCCAGCGCGTCGGGATCGGCGGCGTCAATGCCCCACGTGAAGGCCCTGGTGACAAGCCGCCGCAGTTCCGCCCGGACGGCCTCGTCCACCGGGTCGGCCGTCTCCAGGTGGAGAGCCTTCCGGGCGAGGCCGTCGATGTCCATACCGGGCCGGTCCAGCAGTTCATGCTCCCTGACCGAGGCCCAGAACGTCCGCGAACGGTGGCTGGCCCTGATGCCGGCGACGGTGGTCTCCATCGTCGACGCGATGACACGGTCCCACTGATCCCTCGTGAGGCTGTTCTTCCGGAAACTCGCCATGTTCACGGCGGTCGACAGCGTCACGAAGTCGCTCAGGGGCGTGCCGGCGGCCGTGGCCGCCGCTTCCAGGAGCACCGCGCGGTAGTCCGCCCGGCGCGCCTCCGTCCGGCCCGCGGGGAGCTTCGCCGCGACGATCCGGTGGAAGAGGTCCATCGTGAACGGGCCCGCGGCATGGGAGCGGCCGTCGGCGTGCCACATCCGGTCCAGCACGGCGGCCCCGCGCAGCAGCTCGGCGTAGCCGGGGTTGTCCTCGATGCGTACGGCGTCGTCCACCTCGTTGCCCAGCGCCAGCTTCAGCGCCCGCACCAGCCGCAGCGTCCGGTGCCGCTGCGCCGCCGACACCCTGCCGTCCGGGCGGCTGAAACCGATCGCCCGCGCCCGGCGGTTCAGCTCGGCGGTCCTCGGCTCGGGGAAGAACTTCGCACGCCCGGACCGCCGCCCCTGGGGGTCGCCGTATATCAGGCGGTAGTAGACCCGGTTCGGCTCGCCGTCGTCGCTCGTCGCCGTCATCCGGATGGTGCAGCGCACCTTGCGCCGCAGACCGTTCGCGTAGCGCTGTCCGACGGGCACGTCCTCCAGCGGGTCGGCGACGTACGGCCCCGGGAAAGCCTCACCGCCGTGGATGTAGGAGGGCGCCCTCCGGTCCCGCGGCGATCCCGCCCAGCAGATCTCCAGGTCGGCCCAGTATTCCTTGGGGTAGACGGAGAGGCTGTTGCGCCGCGCGCGGGCATACCGCTGCGTCTCGTCACCGTTCAGTATGCGCTGGTCGCCGTCCCGCAGCGGCAGCGAGATACCGCCCGGATGCCCGTGGAGGCTCTGGTAGACCGCCGGGGCCGCCTCGTCCGGGTCCGCCGGGGTGAAGCGCGCGGATTCGGTGCCCGTGGCGGGGTTGTAGTGGGCGAACTCCGTCATCTGGTCGAGGTGGCGAAGCTGTCGCTCACGGCCGGTGATCAGGTCGCCGCGGTCGAAGGCGGACCGTCCGATCTGCTTCTTCGTCAGCTTGCTGACGATGGCCGAGGTCTCGACCTCGTGGTGCCAGTCGGGCACGTCGTCGGGGGAACCGGGGTCCAGGTCCGCGGGGTTGGGAACCCAGTCGCCCTCGGGGCGCCCCGCGTGGTGGACCACCCGGATCCTCGTCGGCTTCCCCGGCCGGACGGTGAGCTCCACATCGCCACTGTGCGCGTACACCGGATGGCCGGTACGGAACGCGAGCCGGCGCGCCAGGTAGAGGAGGCCGGAGCCCGCGTTCGGGACGGCCAGCACGATCGGCACGTCCTTCGGCAGCTTCGACAGCGCCGCGTCGTGCGCCATCAGCTCGGCGAACTCCTCGATGCCCAGGTCCCGGGTGGTCTTGTCCGGCCACGGCACCACGACCTTGTCCCGGTCCCCCGACGCGGCCACGACATAGGCGGGCTCGTTCCCCTCCCACGGCTGGTCGTCCGGCCCCAGGCGCGTGATGGTGCCCTTCTCGTCCTTCTCGGCCAGGTCGACCGTCGTGGTGTCCAGCTCGCGGGCGCCCGAGCCCGTCCAGTTCACCCCCGTGCTTGCGCCCAGGCCCAGGTGGTCGGTGAACCGGTAGCGGTCGTCCAGGACGCCCTGCCGCTGGGCGTGGAAAGCGGCCAGGGCGGCGAGACTGGTCGCCCGTCCCTCCTGGTCCGCCTCCAGCACCAGGCCGTACAGCTCGTCGCTGACGTTCTGGTCCACGGCCGTGCCCGCGGGCAGGTGGAGGATCTCCCGGGCCAGACCGTCCACATCCATCGGCCCGCGGCGCAGCCGCTTCTCCTGGCGGCGCAGCTGGTCCAGGATCTCCACCGCCTCCGCGTGGGGCTCCATGGAGATCTCGATCGAGGTCGGCCTCGGCCACTGCGAGACCAGCCTGTTGGCGGGGACCTCGGGAAGGCCGCTGCCGGTCACGTTGAAGTGCGCCGCCTCCAGGCGCGGCTGACCGGCCGGCCGGTTCCGCTGGAGCACGGCCAGCGCACGGCCCAGTTCCTGCAGCAATGCCACGTGCACGACCTGGGCCCGTCGCGCACCACGGTCCTCGGCCGCCGCCTGCCGGACCGACAGCTCGGCGTTGGACCGGAAGTCGTTGCCGTAGCCGGAGATGCGGACCGTCGGCAGGTCCACCTCGGCCCGCAGGTTCCGCAGCCCGGCCACGGCCAGGCGGCGGGCCAGGTCGCGCACGTGCGCCGCGTCGGCCTCCGACAGCGCGAGCGCCCCCTTCGCGAAGCGCACCTCGGTCTGTGGACTCAGCGCGGTACGGGAGGCGGGCTTCGAGACCGGTGCGTCGTCGTCGGAGCCGGAATCGGAGGACTCCTCGTCCGAGGAGTCGCTGTACTCGGATTCGGACGACGCGGAGTCGTCCGAGAACAGACGGCTCTCGGCATCGGAGGACTCGGACACATCGGAGGACTCGGAAGCCTCCGATGCCTCCGACTCCGAGGCCTCCGACTCCGAGGCCCCCGACTCCGACTCGGACGCGTCAGGGGCGTCCGGCATGTCATCGTCCGAGTCGGTGTCGGTGTCCGACGACGTCCCGGCGTCGGACATGTCGACGTCCGACCCGTTCCAGGCCGGCGGTGCCGAGGACGCCGAAGCCACCGGCCGGGGGCGGGGGGCGGGCGCGGTGGCCCCGGTCCAGCGGGTCCGCAGGCCCAGCTCCCGCCGCAGCGCGTCGGCCAGTTCCACGGCCGACCGGGCGTCCGGCCCGTGGTCGAGCAGATGCTCGGCGACCTCCCGTACGGCCTCGCGGAACGCGTCCCCGGCGTAGCGGGCGTCGGCCCGCGCCGCGTGCGCCGGGACGGGCAGCACCAGGAAGGCGGCGAGCTCCCAGGCCCCGGTGGCGTCCAGTGCCGCGCCGTCCGGGGTACCGGTGACGTCCGGGGTACCGGTGACGTCCTGCGGGGCCGCCTCCTCCCCCGGGGCCGTGCTCCCGCGCGTCGCGGTGGCCGCCTCGAACGCCTCGTACGCCGAGCGCCACAGCCGCCGCGACACCTCGGCCGCGACCACGTCGAGCCCGTCCGGCACCGGGCCGGACCGGTGCAGCAGCAGCCGCACCTGGTCCAGCGGGGACACGCCACCCGCCTGGAGCCGGTCGGCGTTCAGCTTGGCCTCGAACTGCTGGGTCGCGGTCAGTTCGCCACCGGCGGCGCGCAGTTCTGCCGCGGTGACGAACTCGGCCGGGTCCAGCCGCGGCGCGCCCCGGCGCAGATCGTCCTCCGTCACCTGGCCGGCGAGCCACCCCCGCACGTCCTCGCCCGGGGCCGGGGCCGGGATCGCGGCGGTGTCCCCGGGCGTGGCGGCGGCCAGCTCGGCCGGTGGCACGCCGAGGTCGTACAGCAGGGTTACGGCGTCCTCCAACCGCGCCAGGGCGTCCTCCAGCCGCTCCGCGGCGGCGGCGCGCTCCGGGGCGTCCGGGCCGGTGGCCTCGGCCGCCTCGGCGGCTTCCGTGGCCTCGGTGAGGAGTGCCAGCGCCTGGGTGTGCTCGTCCCGGGCGAGCGCGAGGATCCCGGCCTCCTGAACGCTGTCGTCGCGGCTGTCGTCGCGGCTGTCGTCCGGGAGCGGCGTGACGGTGGCGTCGTCGCCCTCGGGAGACGCGGCCGGGGTGCCGGCGGGCTCCACGGCGCCCGGCGTCCCGCTGCCGATTCCGTAGGTGGGCGACGGGCCGCCCCCGGGAGGCGGCGCCCAGGTGGGCCGCGGGGTGGCCGGAGTGAGGTCCCGCGACCTGATGAAGCCCCAGTCGAACGGCAGGGGCCGACGCCCCGACGCGTCCGGCGCCGCGTAGACCGTGAACGTCCGGGACCCCGGCCGGCGGTGGATCCCGGTCCGGCCGTACGTGGCCCAGACCCCGCGGCCCGAGTTCCGGGCGCCCTCCCCCGGGAGGCTCCCGAGGAGAGGCGCGCCGGCCGGGGGCCGGGCGCCGTCCGCCACCAGGAGGATGGCGGCGTTCCGGGGCGCGCGGTGCAGTACGCGGTCGCGGAAGACCAGTTCGCCGAACTCCTGCCGTGGCACCGGCGCGCCCAGGAAGCCGCCGTCGAAGACGTACAGGAACGGGGGCGGAAGGCCCGGCCGGTACCAGGGGGCGGGGACCGTGCCGATCTCGATGAGCGACCCGTCGGGCGCGTAATCCACCAAGGTGACGACACTGGCGTCGAAGTCGCCGTCCAGCACGGCGGAGCCATGGCTCAGGTCACGGCCGTTGGCCGCGCCCGCGGCGTTCTTCCCGAGCGTGAGGTCCGACAGAGCGCCCCGGCTCTCCAGGTCGTCGGCGGCTATCTCGGGAAGGAAGTGGCGGCCCGCGGCAATCGCCCTGCGCACCAGCGCGACCGCGTCGTCGAACCGCGCGGGGTCGGGGCGGTCGAGGTGCAGGATGCCGGCGGCGAACCCCCCGCGGTCGTCGACGGTGTCCAGCAGTTCCAGCAGCTTGACCTCGGTCCACACCAGCCTGGACAGTTCCGCCTCGCCCACCGGCTGCCCGTCCTGGGTCCCCAGGACGTTCCGGGCCATGGCCTCGGCGGCGGGCGTACCCGCCGCGGGCAGCCGGTTCAGCGCGGTGATCAGGTGGGGCAGCGTGACGAAACTGCCGAGCGGACGGCCCGGCATGGCCTGCCACGCGGCGTCGGCCAGGGCCAGCACCTCCTGGACGTGCTCGGGGCCACCGGGGCGCACATCGGGGCGGCCCGGCCGGAACTCGCGCACCACCCGGTACAGCAGGTCCAGGGTGAACTCGCGGTTTCCGTCGCGGTCGAGGACCCGGTCGCGCTCGCGCATGCGCTCCAGCGCGCCGATGCCACTGAGCAGGTCCGGGTACTCCCTCCGCTCGTCCACGTCCGGGTCGTGGAAGGCCTCGCGCAGCGCGCGCACCAGCCGCAGCGCCCGGTGGCGCGTCTCCGGGGACACGGGGCCGGTGCGGAGCCCGGCCATCCGGGCCCGTTCGTCGAGCGCGGCGCCTCGCGGCTCCGGACGGAACTTCACCAGCCAGCCGCCCTCGCCGCGGACGTTGGTCCACACGGAGACGGCCCGGGTGCCGTCCGCCAGCGTCACCATGCCGATGCGATGGCGGGGCCCGTACACCGTCGCCTCGAGATCGTTGGACAGGTCCTGTGCCGCGGCGACCACGGCGAGCGGATCGGGGACGAACGGCAGCGGACCGTCGAACTGTCCGTCCGCGACGACGCCGCCGATGCCCGGCCGCGCCGCGGAGAAGCAGACCAGCAGCGCCCGGGGGCGGTGCGGCGACACCTGCGCCAGGGAGGACCAGCGGACCAGGGCGCGGGCGTGCTCACGGCCGCTCAACTGCCGGAACCCGTCCCTCGTGGCCCAGGAGACGCTGCCCGCGAAGCCGTGCTGGCCGGTGAAGACCGTCCCGTCGGGCGGCCAGGGCACGTTCCGCAGCGCGATGTATTCACCGAGCTGGTCGTTGTGGGTGACGAGCGCGGTCACCGTCGGCAGCCGCGAGGTATCCAGGAGCCGGGCCCGGCCGCCGTCGGGGTCCCCGCCGAGGTCGACCGAGACGAAGCCCGTCACCAAGCCCTCGGCGTCGGGAATGGGGAAGATGTCCGCGTCCCCCACCCAGTCGTCCGTCTCGGAGCCCGGAGGCACCGGCCCGGGCCGGGAGATGAAGAAGTCGCCCCGGGGCCGCCCCTCGTCGTCCAGCAGGCCGAGCACCCGGTGACCGGGCCGGCCCGGAAGGTCCACCACCGCCGGGACGCCGCTGGTGGACACCACGGGGCGGTGGTGCCGGGCGGCGAACCTCCGGGGCCAGGCGGCGGTACGGCCGAAGCCGGGGATCACCAGGGTCGCCGGGACGTCCCCCGGGAGGGCGGTCAGGACCGGGTCGAGGGCCATCAGCTCGTTGAACACCTCGAACGGCACATGGCGCTGGAATCCCGCGCGGCCCCGGACCAGGAACTGGTGCTCACCGGACGTGGCGAGGAGGTAGGGGTCGGGGCGGCCCGGCCCGGAGGCCCAGAGCGCCGGCCGGACGTCGTCGACGGTGTTGCCCTGGTCCCGGCGGACCATCACGGCGGTGGTGCTCAGGTCGAGGTCGGCCGGGATCCGGCTCCCGGTCCAGTTGATGCCCCGCGGGCGGCCCTGGGCATCGATGACGCGGAAGCGGTTGTCGAAAGCGCCCCGGTCCATGAGGTACAGCGCGCTCAGGCCCGCCAGGCTCGTCACGCGCTGGGCTTCGGCCGACGACGCCAGCCGGAACAGCTGGGCGCGCCGCTCACCGGTCACCCGCTCCTCGGGGGTGAGCAGCAGGACGCGGCGGGCGAGCCGGTCCATGTCCAGCGGGCCGCGGCGCAGTTCGGGGTCGGCCGACCGCAGCCTGCTCAGCTCGGTCCGGGCGGCCAGTTCTTCGGGCGTGAGCTGGGCCGTGCGCACGGGCGGTTGGGGCCGGCCGTGGCTGCGCTGCCTGCCGGACCGTCCCCGGGAACCCCACCGTGACCTGGGTCCGTGGGTCTCGGGCCGGTTGCGGTCCGTCCGGCCGCGTCCGGGCCTGTGGGTGCCGCCGGATGCGGGGGGACGCCCGCTGTAGGTGGCGCCGGGGCCCGTCTCCGGCCGGCCGGTGGAGGGGCCTGGCTCCGTGGACGGGCCGGCGGGGGCAGGGCCGGCGGGGGTCGTGGCGGGGGCGAACCGGGGGGCGGCGTCGCTGCCCTCGTAGTGCTCGGTGCCTCCCACGGGGCGTCCGGTCGCGCCGACCTCGTTGCTGTAGAACAGCTCGATCTCCCAGGCGGCGCTCGCGGGCCCGATCCCGCGCCGCATGCCGCGCAGGGTCGTCCGCCCGTCGGCCCGCCGGTTGAACCAGGCGATGTCGACGCGGGTGTCGAAGGCATGGGCCAGCAGGTGGGGGAAGGCGTCGCCGATGTCGGAGTTCCAGCGGTTGTCCCAGTCCAGGACCGCGTCGCGCAGCCCGGCCAGCTCCCGGTCGTCCAGGGGGGTGTGGCGGACGACCAGGTCGCGCAGCTCGCCGAGCAGTTGCGCCGCGATGGGGAACCGGTGCTGGTCCGGCACGGGGACGCCCAGCTCGGTCAGCCGGGTCACCAGCTCGGTCTCGTCCATCCGGTCCACGGCCGCGGCCCATCCGCCGGTCACCGAGTGGCGGTACTGCAGGGCGATCTCGACGGGCAGCCGTTCCCGGTTCGCGGTCAGGTGGTCGGCGACGAACCGCCGCATGGCGGCGAGGACATGGCGGTCCGAGCTGCCGGGTACGCCGCCGCGCGCCAGGTCGGCGCGGACCCGCGCGGGGTCCGACAGCCAGGCGTGGGCGTCCCGGTCGGCGGTGGACCGGGCGTCGGCGGCCAGGCCGGGCAGGCTGTCGCGGACGAGCAGCGGGTCGCTCGCCAGGAAGGCGTGCAGCAGGCAGGAGCCGTCCCTGGCCACCGGCAGCCGCCGCCCGCGGGCCCAGCCCGTGGTGCCGTCCACCGGGGACATCATGATCGGCGTCCGGGGCGGTGGCTGGGGAGTCCGCCCCTCGGACGATGTCCCGGGGGGCGTCCCGTCCGTCAGCCGCGCCGGAGCCGCAGCCGCGGGCAGCGTGGACGGTTCCCCCGTGTGCTGCCGCTTGGCGGTCGCCACCACGGCGAACGGCCGGGACTTCCGCTTGGCCCCGGCCCGCGGACGGGGCCGGGGGCCGCCGGCGCTCCGGCCGGCCGAGACGAAGTCGGCGGCGGTACGCGGCCGGCCGTCCGGGCCGGGGCCCAGGGCGATCGTGGTCCGGCCGTCGGCGTCGGTGAAGAAGTCCACCGTGCCGTACGCGGTGTACGCCTCCGTGCCCGTGCTCCGCGAAACCGCGTCCAGCAGCCGCTCCACGGCCGGCCCCGCCGTGGCGGGGGCGCTGCGCGGCAGCAGGATGACGACCTCGCCGCCCGCCGGGCGCTGGGGGTCGATGGAGAGCAGGTGGGCGAAGTCCTCCACGGGGATGCGGCCGGACAGCAACCCCTCGCCCAGCGGGCCATGGGCCCGGATCACCCAGGGCTCCGGGCCCTCCGGCCGGTCCCAGGGCGCCGCTTCGGTGATGTCGAAGGTGGGCCTCCCGTCGGGCCCGAAAGCGACGAGGGTGACCTCGCTCAGGTCGACGCCGAGGGCGCCGAGGCGCTGGTCCCCGTCGCGGCCCACCGCCGAGCCGTCGGGGCGCCGGATGACCCGCTCCGGGGCCAGCATGCCCCCGACCGCCAGGCGGAACGCGCCCAGCCGCACGCTCTGGTCCAGGTCGACACCGACGCGCGCCGCGCGCTCCAGCAGCCGCACCAGTTCCCGGCGCCGGCCCTGCTCGGGGGCGGCCAGGTGCAGGACGCGGGCGGCGAAGGCGTCCACGTCGTAACCGAAGTCCCGGACGGCGGTCGCCCCGCGCTCCGCCAGACCGAACCCGGCCAGCACCGCGAGGCTGGGCGCGGCGGCCGTCTCCGGGGCCAGGGCGATGCGCAGCAGGTCGTCCCGGTGCGCCCCGGTCACGGGCGTGTCGTCGTCCAGCAGCAGCACATGGCGGGCGAGGGCGTCCATGTCCAGCGGGCCGTCCGCGAGTTCGGGGACGCCCGCCCGCAGCGTGTCCAGCCGGTCCAGGGCGTCCCGCAGGTCACCGGGGCGGACCAGGGACCGCTGCCGGCCGTCGGTGCCGGCCGGCGGGGTGTCCAGGCCGAACGGCAGGCCGTCGTTGACGGGCAGCGGCCGTCCCCGGCCTGCGGGCGGGGGCTTCGGCGCGCCCTTGCCGCCGGGCGGCCCGGCCGGGGGCAGGACGGCCACCGGCGGGACCGGGGCGGGCCGGGTGGGCGGGGTCGGGGCCGGCCGGGTGGTGCGGAAGTTCCAGGGGCCACGCGGGTTGCGGGGGCCGCGGGGCGTCGCCGCGAGGAAGCTGCCGCCGCGCTCGTACAGGACGATGGCGTTGTCCTCGTCGGCGGACGCGGTGCCGAAGGTGTCGATCGTGCCGTTCTCGTGCACGTAGGTGACGTGCAGGTCCAGGTGCTCGGCCACCAGCCGGGCCGCGAGCAGGGCCGTCTCCCGGTTCCAGCGGCGGGAGGTCCGCAGATGCGCGCGGACCAGGCCCTGCCGCACCCAGTCGGGCAGCGGCGGGAAGGACTCGGGCAGCCGGCCGCCGCCGCGTTCGAACTCCCGGCGCAGCTCGGGGGTGAGCGGGCGGAACCCGGCCTCGTACAGCTCGTCCTCGGTGAACGTGGCCCGGGGATCGAGCCGGACGTTCCGCGGCAGCGGCACGGTGTCCATGAGTTCGGTCAGCTCGTCGACCACCTCGTATCCGCGGCCGCCCCCGGGATCCGCGCCCAGCGCGACGGCGACCGCGTTGTAGAACTGGTTTCCGTCGCCGACCCGCGGCTGGACCAGGTCGTAGGCGTAGCCGTCGGGGTCGGTCAGCGTACGGACGTCGGTGGCCGCGTCGTACTTCGGCTGGTCCGCGTAGACCTCGTCCGCCAGGCCCTCCCAGGTCCACGGGCGGGTGGCGTGGGCGGTCAGCAGTGAGTCGTCCACCGGGGGCTCGGGCTTCGGCGGCGGGGGCGGGCCCTCGGCCACGGCGGCCGCCTCCACGGCACGGAAGTGCCGGTCCGCCAGGTACAGCACGACGCGCTCGGCGTCGGCGCGCAGCGGGCGGTCGGGGTTGGGCGAGTAGTCCTGGTACGTGCCGTCGTCGCGGACGACGCGCACGCCCACCCCGTACATCCGGGCCGCGAGCACGGGGAGCACGTCGGCGACGCCGTGGTTCCAGCCGGTGTCGTGCGTGGCGTCGGCGGCGCGCCGGAGCTGGGCGGCGGCGAGCGCGCGGCGCTGCGCGGGGGTCAGCGGCCGGTAGCGGCGGTCGGGGGTGGGCCGGTCGCCCGCCGAGTGCGGGATCACGCCGAGGGCGTCGAACTCGCGGCGCTGCGGGGTGTCGGTGCCCAGGTCCAGGGCGGCGGCGTCCAGTTCGGCGGAGGTGAAGGTGTCCGTCTCGTCCGGGGAGAAGTACGTCAGCAGCGGCGAGTCCTCCGGCAGCCCCTCCACCGCGTCCGCGAAGGCGTCGCGCAGGCCGGCGGCGTCCAGTGCGGTGCCGTCGGACCCGACGCGGGCCGCGGGCAGCGCGCGCTGGAACGCGCGGTAGAACGAGTTGTCCGCGGGGACGTCCAGCAGCCGGTGGGTGGTCCCCTCGGGGGACTTCAGCGCGAGCGCGCCGTCGCCGAGCGCGGTCACCTCGGTGTAGCGGGGCGGTGTGCCGGGTGTCGCGGGCTCCTCCCGGAACGTCTCCTCCCGGGTGTCCCCCCGGCGCTCCGTGTCCGTGCCGGACAGCTCCTCGGGCGTCTCCTCGGCGATCGACTCCAGCACCGGCGTCCGCGGCGCCCTCGGGCTGCGGGGGGTCCGCGGCCTCCCGGCCGGATCCGTCGTCGGCTCCTCGGCGATGGAATCCAGCCCGGGCGCCTTCGCCGCCTTCGGCCGGGCGGAGTGCCTGACCGGGTTCTCCGTCCGCCCGGTCTTCCCCGGCTCCCAGTCCGTCACCTGCGGCTCGGGCAGTCCGGCGCGGGTGGGGACCGCGCCCTCCTCGCCGCTGGGCGGGTCCTCGGGCAGCCGGTGCCAACGGGTGAGCCGGTCGGTCTGGGCGCGCAGGTGGTGGAGGGCGTCCGCCGCGTCCTCGGCCTTGCGCTCCTGGCTTCGCGCCTCCGCGACGCGCGCCTCCACGGCGCGCTCGGCCGCCCGGAACGCCTGGGCCGCCGCGTGGGCCGCGTCCCGCGCGCCGGCCAGGCTCTCCTCCGCCGCGGCCGTACGGCGGTCGAAGTCCTGCCGCGCCGCCGCCGCCATCCGGTCGCGTTCCCGGCGGCGGATGTCGGCGACCAGGGCGTCCGCCTCGGCCAGCGCCTTCCCCGCGCTCGCGAGCCGGGCCTCGGCGGCGGCGCGCCGCGCGGGCGTGTCGGTGTCCGTCAAGGTGTGCAGCACGGCGGTCTGGTACGTCAGCAGCGCCTGTGCGGCCAGTTCCGTCGCGGACCGCAGGGCGTCGGCCACCGGGGCCGGGAAGTCTCCGGGGGCCTGCTCGAGCGCCGCGTCGGCCGCCGCCATCGCCGCCGCGAAGTCCCGCCGCGCCGCCGCGAACTCCGCTCCCGCGGCGGCCTCGGCCTCCCGGCGCTGCCGCCGGGCCACCGAGCGGGCCACCATGGCGGCTGCGGCGGCCTCCCGCAGATCGGGGAGGTCCCGGCGCAGCTCCCAGTACTTCGCGTCCTCATCCGCCCACGTCTTCGCCGCGTCCTTGACCTTGGTCCACGCCGTGGCGACCGACTCGGGGAAGTTGTCGTCGCTGATCAGCCCGAGCTGGCGGGCGACGTCCTCGCGCACCCAGGCCAGCACGTGGGTCCGCGACTCGACGGTCTGCGGGCCCGGCTTGACGCCGCCGAGCGAGCCCATCAGGTGCTTGCGGACCCAGTTGCTCGACGGCTGGTCCTTCAGCTGCCGCTGGACCTCGGCCACGCTCAGCCAGGCGGTGGGGACGGCGAACGCGAACACCCGGCCCGTGTTGGGCTTGACGTTCACCTGGCGGGCCTGGTCTCCCGCGATCACCCGCCCGTCGCTGTCGGAGGTGTCGGCGCCGGTGCCGGAGGCGCCCGGGTTCGCCGCGCCGACGGTGTCCGACTTCAGGGCGGGCGCGGCACCGAAGACGGTGTTGTGGTCGCCGCCCTGGGAGGCGGTCGCGTTGTCGCTCTGGGTGGCCCGGACGGAGGACTCCATCCGGGCACCGTCGGCCACCGCCAGCAGCTGCGCGCCGGCGAAGTCCGGCCGGGAGAACACCCGCAGCGCTCCCTCGGAGCGGTCCGCGAGGCCGTTCTCGACCAGGCCGGCGGTCTCGTAGCCGTCGTTGCCCGAGGCGTGTTCGAAGAACGCGGAGAGCGCGCCGGAGCCGTGGGAGTCCTCCAGCACCTGCGCGGAGCCGGTGCCCTCGGCGGTCAGCGGGGTGATCCGGGCGGTGCGCAGGGCCCGCTCCAGCGCGTCCCCGGTCAGCGGGCCCGAGGTGGTGGCGAGCCGGTTGTCGTACGCCTTGCCCAGCGCGATGGTGCTCGCCGCCAGGACGTTCTCGGCGCCGATGATGTTGCGGACGTGGAAGCCGTTCTTGGGCGGGATGAACGGCCCCTGCGTCCCGTCGGGCAGGGTGATGGCACGCCAGGAGTCGAAGACCCCGGTGATGTCGCTGTCCTTCCTCAGCGGGGATTCGTCCCCGCTGAGGACGTTCACCGCGGCCGGTTCGTCGGCGATCTCCGGCAGGGCCAGCGGATCGGGCCCGTCCGCCGGGGCGCCCGGGGCGGTGTCCGGCCGCATCAGGCTGAGCGGGACGATCTCCCGCTGGATGCCGACGTCCCCGCTGTGCTCGATCCGCCGGGTCTCCGGGTGCCGGGGCTCGTCCCCCTTCTGCCGGCCCATCTCCATGGTGATGCGCAGCCGGTAACGGGTGGCGTACTCGGCGTGCGGCTCGCTGGTGTACGTGCTCCACAGCCGGCCCCGGACGCGGGCGTCGGTCGCGGAGACGTTCTGCCGGTTGGAGCCGGTCTCGGCCATCGACGGGCCCGCCACCGGCACATGGGCGTCGCTGGTGTGGATGCCCTCGTTGACCTGGGTTCCGGCGTCACTGCCCCGCCCGGAGGGGAAGGCGTCGCTGTGGCTCTCCGTCGCCCAGCGGTGATCCTCCAGTTCGGTGCGCGGCCACAGCTGGACGAACCGCTGCTCGCCCACGGGTTCGAGCTGGACGCGGATGCGTACGTTCCGCCCGCCGATCCGGACCCGCTTCCAGCCGGGGCCGCCGATGCGGGCGGTCACGGAGGAGCCCGTGCCCGTCATCTCCCGGCGCAGCGCGCGGGTGACCCGGGCCGAGGTCAGGCGGTGGATGGCCTCCCGGCTCTGGTCGTCGATGGCCAGGTCGTTCAGTCGCCGCTCGAACTCCTCCACCACCTTGGAGGTGTCCAGGGAGTTGACCGGATACGTGGCGAACGGGGCCTTGCGGAACCACCGGGGCTGGAGCCAGCCGCGGCGGGTGTACGACGGGCCCCCGCCGAGGTCGTCGCCCTGGATCAGGCCGAGCCGGTGGGCGATCCGCTCGGGCAGGTGGCCCAGCCAGCCGCCCTTGATGACCTGCCGCTCCCCCGCCCAGTCGCGCAGTGTGCGCACCACCGTGCCCAGCGGCGAGAGCACACCGGAGGAGCGCGTCTCGGCGGCCACCTCGTGCTCGGCGTCGCCGGTGGTGAGCACCTGGTGGCCCTGGTCGACCCGGTTGATGTCCGAGGTGACCGTGCGGGTGATGGTCCCGCTGGAGCCCCGGCTGCGCCACCACGGCCGCCAGACCAGGCCGTAGCTGCCGGTCACGCCCGGGCCCTGCTGGTGGGAGTGGCCGTAGACGGCGGTGAAACCGGCCGACTGGGTGAAGGACTTGCTCTGCACCCCCGACGCCTTGTTGCTGCCGCCGACCGTCAGCTCGGTCTCCATCGGCTGCGGCCGGGTCAGCGCGCGCAGGTTGGTGACCCGCATCCGGTGCACGACGGTGGCCAGCCAGTCGAGGTAGGGCCCCTTGCCGAACAGGCCCGTGGTGTGCGATCCGGTGGCGCTCGCGTTCTGGTCGACGTTGGCCGTCAGGAACTGCGGCTGCTGCGGTCGTACGGCGGCGTCGTGCGCGGGGGCGCCGACCCGGGTCAGCTGCCACTTGTTGTGGGACGCCTTGGCCAGGACCCGGTCCACGATGCCCGGGGAGGTCGTGTCGGCCACCACCGACAGGGTCTGGTGGGGCAGCCCGTCCAGCGGCCCGGGGTCCCGGCCGTCCTCGGCCGAGGCGTCGATCAGCCGCCTGGCCTCGTCGCGGGTCATCGGGGTGCGGGTGACCGGGTTCGGGTCCAGGTACGGGTTGTCGGCGCCCGGCGCGTGCGGGTCGGTCTTCGGGGAGTGCTCGGACGGGACGCTCAGCAGCACCTTGCCCCGGACGGCCGGGACCTCGGCGTTGCCGCCGATGATGTCGCCCCGGCCCTTGGGGCCGCGGACGAAGGCGGAGGTGCCGAGGATGCCGAAGCTGACCAGGCCGCGCAGCAGGCTCCGGGGCCGCCAGTAGCCGCCGGTGCTCACGCTGAGGGACAGGTCGTAGGAGTAGAGGTTGCCCGGCTTGGTGCTGACCGCCAACTGGTCGAACGTGGCGGTCCCGCCGTAGCCGGACTCGTCGCGGGCCTGCCAGCCCGCCTGATAGCCGAACTGCCCGGTCAGGGCATGGGTGGGGAACCCGATGTTGTCGACGGCGGTGTCCCGCAGCGACGCCATCGCCTCGAAGCCCAGCTCGGCCCCCTGGGCCCCGTACCGGCTCTCGTCCAGGGCCGTGGCGCCGGGCGCGCTGTGGCGCAGGATGGTGTCCGTGGGGGACACATAGGTGCGGTTGGTCAGCTCCGCGTCGATCCAGATGTGGTAGTAACCGCGGGTGAACCGGCCGGGGTTGACCAGGCCGATCCGGATGCCGGTCCGGCTCATCGCCTCCAGGTTGCCGGCCATGCTGTGGTGCGAGAGCGCGTTGATCACGGTCAGCGTGTTGTGCAGGACCATCTGGTAGTGCGCGTGGTCGCGCCACCTCGGGTCGTCCGGGCTTTCGAGGTCCTCCAGCCGGGCGACCATCGTGGGGTACTTGCGGGCGACGGCGGTCAGCACCTGCCGGCTGAACGAGTCGAGCCTGTTGCGCTCGGCGAAGGTGACCTGAGGGCTCTCCGAGACAGCGGTGCCGCTGTCGGTGCTGGTGCCGGTGCCGGTGCCGCTGTCTTCGGCGACGGGCTGGAGGGCGGTCTCGGCGGAGGTGTCCTCGCCCTCGATGCCCGCCGCGAACCTGCGGCTGTACCGGCCGTTGGCGTAGAGGAACTGCACCGGCCGGGCCATGCCGAGGGTCGGCGGGCGGTCCTCGGTGAGGTAGGCGGGGGCGTACGGCTCCGTGGCGCCGAAGGTGTTCTCGTCCTCCATCCCGGCCAGGCGGCGCGCCTCGGTGCGCGTCATCCGGTCCAGGCTCCAGGTGGTGAACGGCGTCGCGTGCGCGTCCCCGGTCTTGCGGATCCAGACGGTCTTCTCGACCCGGTACAGGTCGGTGGTGACGTTCTTGGCCCGGCCGACCGAGCGGACCGCGCCCGAGCCGCCGGTCATCGCCGAGCGGCCCCGGGTGTGCCCGAGGCGCAGGCTGGGGCCGATCTGGATGCGGGGCTTGATCCGGTTCATCCAGTCGGAGATGACGTTCTGGAGGCCGAACGTCGGCAGGTTGAACGTCGGCCCGACGACCAGGGAGAAGTCCTTGGCGATCGCCTTGGTCTGCTTGCGGGTGTTCTGCACCGTCAGGAAGACCGAGTCCCGCAGCTCCGCCTTGTCGGTCTCCGAGGCCAGCACGGCCCGCCCCGGAACCACCCGCTCGATGACGAAGGCGCCCAGCGGGGTGCGCTTCTTGTCGTCGGCGAACAGCGGCTTGCCCGGCACCGAGGACCGGGACAGCCGCCCGGCCAGCTGGTGGAAGTTCCGGGAGGACAGGAACCGGTCCAGCTCCCGGTAGGCCGAGGAGTCCGGTTCGGCGCCGATCCGCTCCACCGCCCAGTCGCGGATCCGCGCGACCGGGCCGAAGTCCTCGGTGATGACGAGCCGGTAGTCGGACTCGGGCCCCAGCCGCAGCGTCGTGGGGGTCCGGCGGAGCGTGGACTTCGTGGTCACGCCCTCGGGGAGCCGTGCCTTGAGCCCGTGGTGCACGCCGAAGGCGAACTCCACGTCCGGCGCCGCCTCGAAGGCCGGCCGGGCCCGCCAGCGGGTGCCGAGGACGCCCCGCTTGGCCGGGCGCGGCTGCTCGGCGTCGGTGATGCGCACCTCGATGTACGCGTCGTCCAGGTACGGATGCGAGGGGTCCCACTGGCGGGTCTCGCCCACGCTCAGGATCTGGTCCTGGGTGGAGTAGGTGACCTCGCGGATGCGGCCCAGCCGGATGCCGACCCGGCCGAACGCGGAGACGATGGTCGACTGCGGCCCCAGCGGCGCCGTCGGGGCCAGCTGGCGGGTCTGGCCGACCGTCTTGGAACCGCCGATGCTGGCCTGGGCGCGGTAGGCGTTGTCCACCTTGGTCGGTGCGGCGCCGTCGGTGAACTTGGTCCACTCACCGTAGTTGCGCACCCTGATGTGCAGCTTGCGCAGCCGCCCCGACTCGGTGCGGTACACGAACTCGCGGCCGTCACCGGCGAAGGTCTGCGGGCGTTCCCTCATCGCGCGCTGCATCCGGCGGAAGACGGACTCGTCGATACCGCCGCCGCGGACCCGGTGGCGCATCGACGGCTCCTCGCCAGAGGCCGTCTCCGGGCCGTGCCCGGCCATCTCGGTGTCGATGTGCTCCGTGATCCGCTCCCAGTCGCGGATGTAGACGTCGCTCTGCCCGAAGGCGATGGGCATGGCGGTGTCGTCGGACTCGTCGCCGGGGAACGCCAGGAAACCGTCGACATAGCCCGGCATGTGGCTGTCGTCGGTGAACCTGCTGGGCCGGTGCACCTGGGGCGGCGGCAGCATCTCGGTGTCGATGCGCGGCCGGCGGCGCTCCTCCAGCTCGTCGTCGATCTGCACCCCGGCCGGCTTCGGCCGGGGGTTCTGGCCGGGCGGCGGGGTGGGCCCGAGGGGGGAGGGCGGCGGGGGCGGAGGCGGCGGCGTGGGCGGAGGCACCTCGGCGACGACGGCGGTGAGGCCGGGCGCCGGGTCCTCGAGGCCCGGCACCGGCCCGCCGAGGCCGGGCAGCGGGCCGTGGAGGCGGGACACCGGGGCGCCGGGGGCCAGGGTCGCGGTGGTACGGCGGCCGTCGCCGCGGGAGGAGGCGGGGGTGTCCGCGTCGACCGGCGGGGGCGGCACCAGCGCCGGCATGCTCACCGAGTCCAGTGCGCGGGGGCTGGACACCCGCAGGGCGGCGGCGGTGGGGTTCGCCCCGGTGACGGGCGAGGGGTGCAGGGAGAACGCCGGGTGCGCGGCCCCGTCGGCCGTGTGCACCCCGACGGGGAACTCCGAGGAGTACACCGTCCGGCCGATGCGCTGGGCCAGGTCCTGCGCCAGGCCGGGGGCGAGACGGTCCAGCTCGGAGACGGCCAGGAAGACGGGGACGGCCGGGTCGAGGTTCAGCAGGTCCGGGTCGTTCGCCACCAGTTCGAGGAACTCCCCGGCCGGCACCCGCCGGGTCACTCCGGCGTACGACACGAAGAGGTGGCTCGGGTCGTTGCGGTCCAGTTCGGCGCGGACCGCGTACGGAGCGGGCAGGTCCCGTCCCTCCGCGGTCTTCCCGTGCCACGGCGCATCCACCGTGCCGCCGGGGAGGTGGACCTTCGACAGGTCGAGGGGGACGCCCGTCTGCGGCGTGGCCAGCAGATGGCGCCCGGCCGCCGGACCGCCGGCCGTGACCGGGGGCATGGCCGTGGCGTCGGACAGGGCCTGCTCGATCTCCAGGTGGTAGGCGGCCACCTGGGCCGGGTCGGCCCCGTCGCGGCCGACCGCGTACGCCGCGGTCGTCACGTCCAGCGCCCGCTGCCGCCGCGCGTCGTCCACCTCGGACGGGTCCAGGTGCAGCACGCTCGCGGTGTACGCGTCCAGTGCGGCGGCGTCGAGGGTGTCCAGCGCCTCGTACGCCTTGACCCCGGCCCAGAACACCTGGGAGCGCTCGTCCTCGCCCACCTCGTCCGTACCGGACAGCGCGAGGACATCGGCGATCGCCCGCGACACGTCCGGGCGGTCCAGCCGGGCGGCGACCCGGTCCACGGCCGGGGGCAGCGTCACGAAGTCCGGCAGCGGCGTACCGGGTCCGGCGGCGAGGGCCTGGGCGAGCACCGCGCGGTAGTCGTCCCGGCGCGGCTCGGCCTGTCCCGGGGGCAGCTTCGCGGCGACGACCCGCTGGAAGAAGTCCAGGGTGAACGGGCCCGCCTGCCGGAAACGCGGATCGTCCCGCCACATCGCCTCCAGCGCGGCGGCCCCGCGCAGCAGCTCCGCGTAGGCGGGGTCCTCCTCGACGCGGACGTCGTCGTCGATCTCGTTCCCGAGCGTCAGCTTCAGCGCCCGCACCAGCTCCAGCGTCCGCTGCCGTGCCTCCTCGGACACCGGGTCCGGTCCGCGGTGCAGCCCGATGGCGCGCGCCCGGCGGTCCAGTTCGGCGGTCTCCGGCTCCGGGAAGAACTCCGCGTACGAGCCCCAGCGCCCCTGGGGGTCGGTCACCAGGGCGCGGACGTACTCGCCGTTCAGGTGCAGCACGCCGGAGCGGACGGTGGCGGCGCTCACCTTGTTCCGCATCTCGTTCGCGTAGTGCTGGCCCTGCGGGACCTCCCGGAGCGGGTTGGGCACGAAGGCGCCGGGGTTGTTCCGCCCGAAGGTGGTACGGCGCGGGACGGCGCTGTCCTTCGGGGAAGCCGACCGGCACGACAGCAGGGCGAGCCAGTCCTCCTTCTTGTTCTCCAGGAGGGCGGTGAAGCTCTTGCGCTTCTTCAGCCACTTGGCGCCGCCGGCGCCCCATGCCTGGTGCTTGGTCCCGTCGTCCAGGGCGAAGGACGTGAAGCCCGCCCCGCCGTGGGCGCCGAAGAACGCCTTCAGCTTCCCCCGGGCGGCCGGTTCCAGGGGGAACGTCCTGGAGTAGGTGCCGGTGGCGAAGTTGAAGTGCACGTACTTCGTCACCTGGTCGAGGTGGCGGTACGTGTCCTCCCGCTGGGCCATCTCCTCGGGCCGGAACGAGGCGCGGCCGATCTGCCAGTCCGTCAGCTCGCTGCCCACCGGAGAGGACAGCACGTGGTCGTGCCAGTCCTCGTAGTGGCCGCCGTCCTCCTCGTCGGAGTCGGGCAGCATGCCGGGCGGGACGGGGAACCACGCGCCCACCGGGCGCCCGGGAGCCTTGAAGACCGCGAGGGTCAGACGGCCGTCCGGCGTGGTCGTCAGCCGTACGTCGCCGCTGTGCGCCCATACGGTACGCCCCGTCCGCTCCGCCAGCAGCCGCGCCACGTACTGGTCTTTGTCACCGGCGAACGGCATGGCCAGCACGATCGGGGCGTCCGCGGGAAGCTTCGCCAGCTCCGGGTCCTTCAGGACCTCCGCCACGAACCGCTCGGCGCGCACGATCCAGGGGCCGCCGCCCAGTGCCGGGATCGTCACCCGGTCGTCCACCGAGGTGGCGGCCAGCAGGTAGGGCCTGGAGCCGCCCAGCCACCTCGGGGCCGTCGCGTCGAGAATCCGCGGGGTGGTGCCCGGCCGCTCCTCCAGGAGGCTGATGGTGCTCGCGTGCAGCTCCGCGTCGGGCAGGCCCGTCCAGTTCAGGCCCGGCACCCGGGTACCGCCGAGGGTGAAGCGGTGGTCCGCGTAGCGTTCCGCCTCCTTCTCGTCCCGGTACGCGGCCACCTGCGCCAGGCTGCCCGCCCGGCCGTCCCGCATCGCCGCGTCGGTCACCGCGTACAGATCCATGCGCAGAGCGCTGGTGACCGGTGTGGCGTCGGTCAGGCCCAGGACGCGCCTGGCCAGGACGTCCGGGGCGAACGGTCCGTCCCGCAGACCGGGCTCGGCCTGCCGCAGCTCGTCCAGCCGCAGCACTGTCGCCGAGTGCCGGTGGGCGTTGATCCCGATCGTCACCGGGTCGGAGGCCGGGGTCGACGGACTCTTGCTCCCGGTCATCACGAGGATGGCGAAGTCGCCCTCGGACAGGCCCTCACCGGCCGCGCCGAGCGCGGTCAGCGCCCGGCCGAGGTGGCGCCGGAACACCGCGGCCACCGCGTCGGCCCGCGCGCGGGCGAGCTGCTGGTCCGGTCCGCTGCCGGTGATGCGGATCGCGAGCCTGGGCAGCTTCGCCCGCTTGTCCCGCGCCCTGGCCCCGGCCACCCGGTCCGCCAGCCGTTCGATGGCCGCCTCCTGGTCCGCGGACACCTCGGCGGACCGTCCGTCGAACGCCACCGGGGTCGAGCGCGGCAGCACGGACGGCCCGGCCGGGGCGGCGGGAGCGGACGTGCCGGCCGGCGTCACGGGGGCCGGTGCGGCGGGCGGATCGCCGACGGGCGCGGTGTGCACCTGGTCCGTGTCGATCCGGGCGGCCAGCTCCGCGATCTGATCCGCCGACAGGCGCGGGGCCGGCAGCGACGCGGCCGGGGCCGCCGGCGGCCGCCCGGACTCGGCGGCCCGCGCCGTCGCCACCGCGGACCGGGGCCCCGGGGGCAGCGCGGGCATCGGCGCCCAGGGCGACAGCACGGCCTGCCCGGCCTCGCGGCGCAGCGGATCCGAGGCCGGGCGCGGGGCGTCGACCGGCGCGTTCGGGGCGACGGGCCGCGTCACGCGGAAGTCCGCCACCGTCGGGGCCGGGGCGCCCGGGGCCTGGGTCAGGGCCGGTATGGGGCGCTGGGACCCGAACGGCGTGAACCGGTCCAGGGGCAGGGCCGTCGTATGGACCGGATGGCCGATCCGCTGGGCGAGTCGCTCGGCCAGGCCGGGAAGGTGCTGGTCGAGCTCCGAGATCTCCAGGACGACGGGGGTGTCCAGCGGCCTGACCAGCAGGTGGCGGTCGTTGGCCAGCAGCTCGACGAACACCGCCTCCGGCACGCTCAGGGACCGCCCGCCCAGGGACAGCGTGAGGCTGCCCGGGTTGTTCCGGTCCACCGAGGCCCGCACCGCGTAGGGAGCCGGCTTGTCGTTGCCCCGCGCGTCCTTCCCCGCCCACGGCGCGTCCACGAGGCCGCCGGGCGTCCAGATCTTCGACAGGTCCGGGCCCGGGGTCTTCGGCGCCTCCACGAAGTCGCGCCCGGAGACCGGTGTCGGCAGGCCCCCCGCGCCGTCGGGGGAGGACACGGCGGTGGAGTCCAGCAGAGCGCCCTGGCTCTCCAGGTAGCCCGCCCGCACCACGGCGGGGTCGGCCCCGTCACGCCCGCGCGCGTACAGCATGGTCATCAGCCACCGGGCGGTCCGGCGCAGGTTGTCGTCGGGCGCGGCGCCAAAGGTCTGCCTGACGAGCGCGTCGAGGTCCGCCCCGGGCGCGGCCAGGGCCTCGTGCGTCTTGACCCGGGCCCAGAACACGCGGGAGAGCTCGGCGGGTCCCACCGTCTGCGGGCCGGTCAGGGCCAGGGTCGCCGCGGTCTCCGCCGCCGGGGCCACCGTGGTCCACCAGAGGACCGCCTCGTCCAGCGCCCCCGTCAGCTTAGGGGCGAAGGTCACCAGGGCGGTGCCGTCGGGCGCGTCCGCCGCGGCGGCGAGCACCGCGCGGTAGTCGTCGTGGCGTGCCTCGGTCCGCCCCTCGGGGAGCCTGGCGGCGACGACCCGCTGGAGGAGGTCCAGCGTGAACGGGCCCGCGTCGTCGAACCGCAGGTCCTCTCCCCACATCCGGTCCAGTGCGGCGGCCCCGCGCAGCAACTCCGCGTAGGCGCCGTCCTGCTCGACCAGCACACGGTCGTCGACGTCGTTCCCCAGGGTCAGCCTCAGCGCCCGCACCAGGCGCAGGGTCTTCTGCCTGGCCTCCTCGGACACCTCCCCCGGGCCCGTGTGATACCCGGCCACGCGGGCCCGGCGATCCAGCTCGGCGGTCTCGGGCTCGGGGTAGAACGTCGCGATCGAACCGAGCCGCCCCTGCGCGTCGGTGTAGACCGCCATGACGAGTTCGCCGTCCACGAACCTGGCCCCGACCGTGCCGAAGGCGGCGCTGACCTTGTGCCGGGTTTCGTTCGCCACGTGCTGTGCGACGGAGACGTCGGCGAGCGGATCGGGGACGAAGGCCACCGACAGGGCGTGCGACACCCCGGGGAAGACGGTGTCCGCGTACGCGATGCCGGGAACGGCACGGTCCAGGGGAGAGCCGTTCCAGCACGTCTCCATGTGGATCCAGTCGTCCTCATGGAGGTTCTGCACGCTCTTGCGGCGCGCGAGGTACCGCGGCCCCTCGACGCCGTAGGCGTAGTGGGTCGTGCCGTCGTCGAGTTCGAACGCCATCCGGCCCGCATCGCCGTGCCCGTCCCAGGTGTACGTCCTGCCCCGGTGCGGCAGCGGGATCTTCCCCGACACGGTCTTCTCGGTGGCGAGGTTCACGTGGACGTAGTGCGTCATCGTGCCGAAATGGCGCTGCTGGTCCTCCACGCCCCACCGGGCGACCTCGGCGCTCGACAGGCCGGAGCGGCCGGCCTGCCGCTTCAACCGCGCGTCCATGATCGTCCGGGTCAGCACCTTGCGGTACCAGTCCGGGACGCCGGGCCCGCGGTCGGGCGCCAGACCGGGCGGGGTGGGGATCCAGTCGCCCAGGTGACGGCCGGCCTCGTGCAAGACACCGATGAAGTCCAGGAACGGACCCTCGTAGGTGGCCGCGTGGCCGGAGTGCGCCCACACCGTCCTCCCGGTCCGCTCGGCCAGCAGCCGCGGCAGATCGAGGCCCCGGTCGCCGGCGAACGGGACGGCCAGCACGATCGGGTGGTCCGGCGGCAGGCCCTCCCGCTCCAGATCACGCGCGACCAGCTCGATGAACTCGTCGATGGTCAGGTCGCGGGTCTTCCCGTCCGGCCACGGCACGACGACCTTCTCGTGCGTGCCCGCGGCCGACACGACGTAGGGCGACGGCCCGCCGGCCCACTCGGAGTCCTTGATCCCGACCGTCCTGACGCTGCCGTCCGCAAGCCGCTCGACGGTCTCGTAGGTGTCGGTGTTCAGCTCGAGGACCTTGGCGGAACCCCAGTTGAGGCCCGGGACGCGCGTACCGCCCATCGAGAAGAAGCGGTCCCGGTTCGGGGCGATCAGACCCTGCTGGAAGACGTGGTACGCGCCCAGGGACGCCAGGCTGTCCGCCCAGCCGTCCGCCGCGGCTTCCGTGTACAGCCCGTACAGCCGCTCGCGGACGTCCGCGTCCACCGGGGCGTCCGGGGGGAGGTGGAGGATGCCGCGGGTGACGGCGTCGTCGTCCAGCGGGCCGTTCACCAGGCCCGGGGCGGCTATGCGGAGTTTACGCACCGCCGTGGCCGGATCGCCGAGTTCTATCGTCACCTGACGGCGCAGCGCCGCCACGTCCGCGTCCGGCATGGCACCGGTCTGTCCCACGTCCGTGCCGCGGCCGCGCCAGACGACGTGGAAGTCGTCCGCGGTGATCCGGCTGTCCACGGGGACGTGTCCCTGGAGGAGTTCCAGCGCGCGGTCCAGCTCATCCATGAACCGCTCGTACGCGGCGGCCGCGCGCCGCAGTGCCTCGGCGTCCGCCTCCTGCGCCGTGCCCTCGCCGTAGCCGAGAAGGGTCACGGTGGGCTTGGCGATGTTCCAGCCGTGGTGGTCCAGCCCGGTCCGGGCCACCTGGTCGGCCAGGTTGCTCAGCGTCGTCCCGGCCTCGTCGGACAGCGTGCCGGACCCGGGCGCGAAGCGCACCCGCACCGGCGACACCGACAGGGACGGGGCACTCGGGAGCGTGGCCTGGGGCGTGACCGGGGCGATGTGCACCGGCTGCGGGGCCGCCGATTGCAGTCCGGGCATCGGCCCGCCGGGCGCCGACCTGACCAGCGTCCCGGGCCGCGGCTTCGCGACCGTCACGGCGTCGGGGCCGGCGACCGACTCGGTGTCGGACCCGGGGTCGGAATCGACGTCGGTGTCGGAGCCGGAGTCGCTGTCGGAAACCGGGTCGAAGACGGAGTCGACGTCGGAATCGCTGCCGGAATCGGTGTCGGAATCGGTGTCGGAATCGGAATCGGAATCGAAGAGGCCCGGCGCGGTGTCCGGCTCGGGAGCCGTGAACGGCCCCATCGGCTCGGTCAGTTCGATCGTCGTCCGCCGCAGCACCTCCGGGTCCGCGTCACCGGACGCCACGCCCGCGCCACGGCTGCGGGCGGTGAACCGGAAGTGCGCCGCGGTGAGCTGGTCGGGCTCCGGCACCCCCCGCTGAAGCCCGGCCAGCACCTCGTCCAAGGAGTCCTCGAACCACGCGAGAACCGTCTCGGCCCGCTCCTGCCCCATCTCCCGCGCCTGCGCCGCCGGACCCTCGCCGAAGCCGGTGACCACACCCGACGGCAACGGCCGCCCCGCCCGCCAGTCCGCCAGCGCCGAAGACGCCACCTCACGCGCCAGATCCTCGATATCCGCCACATCGTCCTCGGACACCATGGTCGACCCCGCATCGAACCGCACCGTGAACACACGCCCCGCCGGAGCCGGCACCGCCTCCGAGGCCGCCAGGAGAGGCGGGGGCGGCACCGGCGGGCGAGTGTCCTCCGGGTTCTGCGGGTCGACCGGCTTGGTGGAGGTCCATTCCACGGCCGCCGAGGACGCACCGGCCTGAGCCGGCGGGTTCAGGGTCAGCACCGGGCGTTGCGCGCCCTGGGGCACCGTCTGGGTCGGGACAGCCGAGGTGGTCCAGATCTCCCGGCCGAAGTGCTGGGCCATGTCCCGCGCCAGCCCGGGGAAGTGGCGGTCGAACTCGGCGATGTCCAGCAGGAGCGGAACCGCCAGGTCCCTGCCGAGCAGGGAGCGGTCGCGGTCCAGCAGCTCGGTGAACTGCCGGGGGGTCAGACTCCTGGTGACGGTTCCGAAGGACACGAGCAGGCGGCCCGGAGCCTTCGGGTCCACCGCTGCCCGCACCACATAGGGCTCCGGCCTGGCCGTGTTCGTTTTCCCGGCCTTCCCCGCCCACGGCGCGGGCCGCGCCCCGGACGGCGTCCGGACCTCCGACAGATCCGGGAAGGCGTCCTTCGGTCCGGGCCGGTAGTCGCGTCCGGACACCTCGTTCGGGGTGCCGGGCGCGTGCAGGGCCGTCGGATCGGCCACAGCGCCGAGGGTGTCGAGGTGGTACGCGTACAGCACGGCGGGATCGGACCCGTCGAGCCCCATCGCGTACGCCGTGGTCATCAGCTCCCGGGTGAAGTCGCGCCCCGCGTCGTCCACCTGGCCGGCGGAGGGCAGGTCGTACAGCTGGGCGGTCATCTCGTCGAGGTTCACGGACGTGTCCAGCGCCTCGTACGTCTTGACCCGCGCCCAGAACATCCGGGACCACTCGGCCTCGTAGGGCTTGGTGGAGCCGTCCATGCGCAGGGCCTTGGTGGCCACCTGGGACAGGTCCACCGTGGCTTTCCACCGGGCCGCCCGGACCACCGACGACGGCAGTGTCACGAAGTCGCTCAGCTTCGTGCCGTCGGGGGCGGCGGCCGCCGCCTTCAGCACGTCCCGGTAGTCGGCCTGACGCGCCTGTGTCCGCCCCGCGGGAAGCCGCGCCTCGACGATCCGCCGGAAGAGGTCCAGCGTGACCGGACCCGTACCGCGGAGCTGCGGTTCCTTCATCCGCATCCGGTCCAGCGCGGCGGCACCGCGCAGCAACTCCGCGTACTCCGGGTCCTGCCCCACCCGCACGCCGTCGTCGACGTCGTTCCCCAGCATCAGCTTCAGCGCCCGCACGAGGCGCAGCGTGTGCTCCCGCGCCCAGGGCGGGGGCTGGGGGCCGCTGTAGTACCCGGCCTCGCGCACCCGGCGGTCCAGCTCGGCGGCGTCGGGCTCGGGGTAGAACTGCTGGAACCATTGCCGCCGCCCCTGGCGATCGGTGGCCAGGATCCGGAAGGGCAGGTCCTGGTGCAGCCCCACCCCGTCCAGGCGGATGAGGGCGTTCGTCTTGTGCCGGGTCTCGTTCGCGACGTGCTGCCCCATGGGGACGTCCGCGAGCGGGTCGGGGACGAAGGAGCCGGGGAAGGAGCGGCCCAAGGCCCCGAAGCCGGACGGCACGGCGCGGTCCGCGGGCGAACCGGCCCAGCAGATAATCAGCTCGTTCCAGTCGTCCTCGCCGAGCGCCTGAATGCTCTTGCGGTGCGCGAGGTACCGTGCCCCCTCGGCGCCGTAAGCACGGTACGTGGTGCCGTCCTCCAGCGGGAACACCAGGTAACCCGGGGTACCGTGCATCACCCAGTGATGCCGCTTCGCGTCCGGCTTGCCCGGACGTACCAGGCGAAGCGGCTTCGAGTAGCGGCCGGTGGCCGGATTCCAGTGAGCGACCGCCTTGATCGAGTCGAGTGCGTCGTGGAGCCTTTCCCGACGCTCACGGACGACCTCGTCGGGGCGCAGCACCTCACGGCCCGTCCGCTGCCCCGTGATGCGGCTCATGAGGGTCCGGGTGATCACCTTGCGCCACCAGGCCGGGGTGTTCCGGTCCCGGTCCGGTGCCATTCCGGGTGGGCTGGGGATCCAGTCGCCCTGGATCGCGTCGGCCTTGAGCAGGACCCCGATGTGGGGGGCGTCCGCCGTGGCGAGACCGCTGTGCGACCACACCATCCGGCCCGTCCGGTCGGCCAGCAGCCGTGGCAGGTCGAGTCCCCTGTCACCGGCGTGCGGAACGGCCAGCACAATCGGCGCGTCGAGGGGCAGCCCGGACAGCTCCGGATCGTGCGCGACCAGTTCCACGAACTCGTCGATGGTCAGGTCCCGGGTCGTATCGTCCGGCAGCGCCACCCGCACCATGTCGTGCCGGCCCGAGGCCACCACGACGAACGGCGTCGGGCCGCCCTTCCACGGGGCGTCCTTCTTGCCGATCACCTCGAGAACGCCGTTGCCGGCCCTCCGCAGGATCTCGATCGTGTCCGTGTCGTCCAGGTCGAGGACCTTGTCCTTGGCCCAGTTGACGCCCGGCACCCGTGTGCCACCCACCGTGAGGTAGCGGTCCCGGTTCCCGTCGAGCACACCCTGCTGGTCCATGTGGTACGCGCCCAGGGCGCCCAGGCCGGTCCCCCAGCCGTCCCGGCTCGCGTCGATGACCAGGTCGTACAGCTCCTGGCGTACGGCATCGTCCACCGCGGCGTTCGCGGGCAGGTGCAGGAGGCGACGGGCCATGACGTCGACGTCCAGCGGGCCGAGCTGGAGGGCCTCGTCGGTCATCCGCGCGGCGTTCAGCGTCGTCAGCGGGTCGGTGAACTCCAGCGTCACCTGCCGACGCGCGTCCGGGGCGGGGGGCGTGGCGGACGGTTCGAGGTCCTGGCCGCGGTGGCGCCCGACGATGTCGAAGTCGTCGGCCCGCAGACGGGGCGTGCCCTCGGGGACGTTGGCCTGGAGGGCGGCGAGCGCGGTGTCCAGAGCGGCGCGGAACCTGTCGCGCACGGCGTCGTCGCGCTGCTCGCTCTCCTCCAGCGCCTGCCCCGCCGCGTCCGGGCCCGTCCCCTCGCCGTACCCGGTGAGGGTCACGGCGGGGATCGGCCGGTTCCGGCGCCAGTTGTTCCACGCGAACCCGGCCAGGGCGCCTGCCGTGGCCTCGATGGCGGCGTCGGCCTGCCCGGACAGCGCCGTGGAGCCCGCGGCGAACGACAGCCGCACGGTCTTCGGCGGCGCGAAGGAGGCGGCGGCGCCCGGACCGGCTACCGGGGCGGTGTGCACGGACGGCGAGAACCCTCCGGGCAGCCCCGGCATCGGTACCCCGGAGGACGACAAGGTCTTCGGCGGCGCCGACTCGGCCTCGGTGTCGGAACCCGAGTCGGAAACCGAGTCGAAGACGGAGTCGGTGTCGGGCTCGGTGTCGGGCTCGGTGTCGGTGTCGGGCTCGCCGCGGGTCCCACGGTAGCCACGCGGGATCGGGGGGCGCACCGGGAGGGGGGCGGGTTCCGGGTTCTGCGGGTCGACGGGGTTCGTGGGGTCCGGCTCTCCGACCACCCACACCCGCCGGCCGAGGCGCTGGGCCACGACCTCGGCCAAGTGGGGGGCGTGGGCGGTCAGTCCCGGGATGTTCAGCAGGACCGGAACGTCCAGTCGCTCTTCGATCAGGTCTTCGTCGCGCGCCAGCAGCTCGGCGAACTCCCGGGAGGACAGACTCCTGGTGAGGCGGGCGCCGGTGAAGGAATCGAAGGTGATGAGCACCCGGCCCGGGGCGTTCGGGTCCACCTTGGCGTGCAGCGTGTACGGATCCGGCTCGGGGTTTTTCTTCCTCGCCCACGGGGCGTCCTCCGGCCCCGAGGGGGTCTGGACCTTCGACAGATCCGGGGCCGTGCCGTTCAGGGTCCCCAGGTAGTCCCGTCCGGACACCATGCCCGGCTCGTCGGGCATGGGCAGGATGGTGTCGTCCGACAGGGCACCGTCGCCGTCGAGGAGGAACGCGACCATCACATCCGCGTCGGCTCCGTCGAGCCCGCGGGCGAACGCCGTCGTGACGTGGTTCCGGGCGACGTCGCGCTGCGCGTCGGTCACCTGGGCGCCCGGGGGCAGGTCGTGCAGGCGCGCCGTGATCCCGTCGAGGCGGGACCCGTCCCACGCCTCCAGCGCCTTGACCCGGGCCCAGAACATGCGGGACCACTCGGGCGTGCCCACGTCGCCGGGCCCGTCCAGCTTCAGCGCGTCGACGGCCTCGTCGGGGATGTCCGTGGTGTCGATCCAGTCGGCCGCGTCCTCCAGTGACGAGGGCAGCGTCACGAAGTCGGCGAGCCTGGTCCCGAGGGAGGCGGTGGCCGCCCGCTTCAGCACGTTCCGGAAGTCGTCCTGGCGCGCCTGTGTGCCCGCGGGCAGCGTCGCCGCGACGATCCGCTCGAAGAGGTCCAGCGTGAACGGGCCCGCGTCGGAGAACCGCACGTCGAGCCGCCACATCCAGTCCAGCGCGGCGGCCCCGCGCAGCAGCTCCGCGTACTCCGCGTTCTCCTCGATCCGGATGTCGTCGTCGATCTCCTGGCCCAGCGTCAGCCGCAGCGCCCGCACCAGCCGCAGCGTCGCCGCCCTGGCCTCCTCCGACACCGGCCCCGGACCCGTGTGATACCCGATCGCCCGCGCCCGCCGGTCCAGCTCCTCGGCGTCCGGCTCCGGGAAGAACTGCGCGAACGACCCCCGCCGCCCCCGGGGGTCGGTGTGCAGGGACCGGATCGGTTTGCCCTGGTGGTACGACGTGGCGTCGGTGAAGACGGTGCAGTTGACCTTCTTCCGGGTCTCGTTCGCGACATGCTGCCCGATGGCGACATCGGCGAGCGGATCGGGAACGAACGAGCCGGGGAAGGAATCCGAGAGGCCGCGGTCGTACTCTTCGTCCACGCCACGGTGCTTGGGTGAACCGGCGTGGCACAGCACCAGCTCGATCCAGTCGTCCTTGCCGAGCTCCGCCACGCTCCTGCGGCGCGCGATGTACCGCGCCCCCTCCTCGCCCCAGGCCCGGTGCGTGGTGCCGTCCTCCATCGGGAACAAGATGACGCCGGGCCCACCGTGCGCGTCGAAGTAGTACCTCCGCACCCCTGGCCCGCCCGGGCGCGGCAGCGGGAGCGGCCCGCTGACGTACTTCCGCGTGGCGACGTTGAAGTGGAGGTAGTGCGTCATCGTGGCGAGCAGACGCTGGGCCACTTCCATCTTGATCGCGTCGCCCCCGGAGTGCGCGGCGCGTCCGATGCGCCGCCCGTCCGGGCCGACGAGGGTCCGGTTGAGCACCTTGCGCCACCAGCTGGGGGTCTCCGCGGGTCTGGCGGGCGCTTTTCCGGGCAGGCTGGGGATCCAGTCGCCCTCGATGTGGCCCTGCCGTTGGACCACGGCGATGCGGCGTGTCCCCGGCACGGTCTCGTGGGTCGTGACGCGTCCGCTGTGCGACCACACCGTCCGGCCCGTCCGGTCCGCCAGCTTCTGCGGCAGATCCAGCCCACGGTCACCACCGTGGGGAATGGCCAGCACGACCGGGGTGTCGGCGAGCGCTCCGGTCCGCTCCAGGTCGGTCGCGACCAGCTCGACGAACTCGTCGACCGTCAGATCGCGCGCCTTGCCGTCCGGCCACTCCGCCGTCACGTGGTCGTGGCCGCCCTGGGCCACCACCACGTACGGGGGCAGGCCCGGTACCCACGGGGCATGGTCCGCTCCGGCGTGGTCGAACCCGCCGCCGGGGCGCTCCCGCAGGAGGTCGACCCTGCTGGTGTCCAGCGCGACGACCTCTTCCGGGCCCCAGTTGAGACCCGGGACGCGCCGGCCGCCCACCGTGAAGTGGCGGCCCCGCCGGCGGGAGATCAGCCCCTTCACGAAGCCGTGGTACGCGCCCAGCGAACCCAGGCTGTCCGCCCAGCCGTCCGTGTACGCGTCGAAGATCAGCGCGGCGGCCCGCCTGCGTTCGTTGTGGTTCACCAGGGCGTTCTCGCCGCGGTGGAGGATGCCGCGGACCAGATCGTCCGTGTCGAGCCCCGCGTCCCGCAGCTCGGGGTCGGCGTCGGCCAGGTCGTTCAGCAGCTCCAGCGGCCGTATCACCTCGGCCGTCACCTGACGGCGCAGCGCCTCCGCCTCCGCGCCCGTGGCGAGCCCGGCATTCCGACCGCGGGTGCCCCGTTGGATGGTGAAGTCATCGGCCGTGAGCCGCTTGTCGGGGGGGACGTTCGTCTGGCGGCGGCTCAGTTCGGCGTCCAGGCTCGCCCGGAACGCGACGGACGCGTTGTTCGCGCGTGTCCCGCCCTCGGCCTCCGCCTCCGCGTCGGTGTTGCCCTCTCCGTACCCGGTGAAGAGCACGTAGGGCAGATGGGGGTCCTTGCTCTGCAGAGCGTCCCGGGCCACCTGGTGGGCCAGCTTCTCCAGCGCCTCCTCGGTGTCCTCGGGCAGTTCGGTGCCGTTCGGCTCGAAGGGCAGCCGGGTCGCCCGGATCGCGGGGGGGCCGGAGCCGGCGGCCGGGCTCGTCACCGGCGCGGTGTGCACCGGCAGTGAGGTCTGGCCGCCCAGTCCCGGCATCGGCTGCCCGGACGATGCCCGGGTGCTCTGCTCGTGCTCGGGCCGTGGCCGTACCCGGGGCCGCGCCTTGGCGTCCGGCACATCGGCGGGGGCGGCGGACGACTCGGTGTCGGAGTCGGGCTCGGTGTCGGAGCCGGAGTCGGTGTCGGAGCCGGAGTCGGAGACGGGGGCCGAGTCGAAGACGGAGTCGACGTCGGAGCCGGAGTCGACGTCGGAGCCGGAGTCGGTGTCGGAGTCGGTGTCGGTGTCGGTGTCGCTCCCGGAGGGGAACAGATCCGGTTCGGCGAACGCCGCCGGCGCCGTCAGCTCCTCCACCGGCGTGGTGAGTTCGATCGTCGTCCACCGCGACGCGTCCGGGTCCGCGTCAGCGGCCGCCATGCCCTGGCCACGGCTGCGGGCGGTGAACCCGAAGTGCGCCGCAGTGAGCCGGCCGGCCTCCGGCACACCCCGCTGCAGCCCGGCCAGCGCCTCGTCGAGGGAGTCGGTGAACCATTCGAGGACCGTCTCGGCCCGCTCCTGCCCCATCTCCCGCGCCCGCGCGGCCGGACCCTCGCCGAAGCCGGTGACGACACCGGACCGTAGCGGCCGCCCGGCCCGCCAGTCCGCCAGCGCCGACTGCGCCACCTCGCGCGCGAGGTCCTCGATGTCCGCCACATCGTCCTCGGACACCATCGTCGACCCCGGATCGAACCGCACCGTCAGCGCCCGGTCCGCCCGGACCGGCGCCTCCCCGGCGGCGGACCTGCTGGCGGGCGGCGGGACCGGCAGCGGCGAGACCTCCGGGTTCTGCGGGTCGACGGGATCCGTGGCACGCCATTCCAGGGCGGGCCCGCCGGTGCCCTGCCCGGCGGGGGCGCTCAGGGCCAGCAGCGGGCGCGTGGCGTTCTTGAGCATCGTCTGACGCGAGACGGCCGAGGTCGACCAGACCCGTCGGCCGAGACTCTGGGCCAGGTGCCGCGCCAAGCCGGAGACGTGGCGGTCGAGTTCGGCGATGTCCAGCAGGACCGGAGTCGTCAGAGGCAGGCCGCGCAGCTCTTCGTCCCGGTTCAGCAGTTCGGCGAACTGTCCGGGCGTCAGGCTCCTGGTGGTGGACCTGAAGGTGACGAGGACCCGGCCGCCGGCGTTGGGGTCCGCCTTGGCCCGCACCACGTAGGGAAGCTGTTTGCCCGTGCCGTCCGCGTTCTTCCCCGCCCACGGAGCGTCCTTCAGCGCCCCGGAGACCCAGAACTTCGACAGGTACGGGAAGTCGCCCTTGGCCCCGGGCAGGAAGTCGCGCCCGGACACCTCGCCCGGGACCTGGGGAGCCCGCAGGGCGGTGTTGTCCGCCAGGGCGCCCTTGTTGTCGAGGTACAACGCGGCCAGCACGTCCGGGTCGGCTCCGTCGAGCCCGTCGGCGTACGCCGTCATGACCAGCTTGCGGGTGAAATCGCGGTGCGGGGGCTTCACCTGGGCGGTGGAGGGCAGTGCCAGGAGCTGAGCGGCCAGCCGGTCGATGCCGGACTCGCTCCACGCCTCCAGCATCTTCACCCGCGCCCAGAACATCCGGGACCGCTCCAGGTCGCCCACCTCGTCGGGGCCGGCCAGGAGCAGGGTCTCGACGGCCGCGTCGACGATGTCCTCGGTACTGAACCAGCGGGCGGCGCGGTCCAACGACGCGGACAGCGTCACGAAGTCGTCGAGCGTCGTCCCCGGGGGGGTGTCCGCGGCGGCGAGCAGCACATCCCGGTAGTGCTCCTGACGCGCCTCCTCGCCGTCGGGAAGCGTCGCCGCGACCACCCGCTGGAAGAAGTCCAGCGTGAACCGGCCCGCGCCCCGGAACCGGCGGTCGGCCTGCCACATCCGGTCCAGCGCGGCGGCTCCGGCCAGCAGCTCCGCGTACTCCTCGTTCTCCTCGATCCGGACGTCGTCGTCGATTTCCTTGCCCAGCGTCAGCCGCAGCGCCCGCACCAGCCGCAGCGTCGCCGTCCTGGCCTCCTCCGACACCGGCCCCGGACCCGTGTGATACCCGATCGCCCGCGCCCGGCGGTCCAGCTCCTCGGTGTCCGGCTCCGGGAAGTACTGCTCGTACGACCCCCGCCGCCCCTGGACATCGGTGTACAGGACCCGGATCTGGTCGCCCTGGCGGGGCGATGTCCCATCCAGGCGGACGGTGGCGTTCACCTTCTTCCGGGTCTGGTTCGCCACGTGCTGCCCCATGGCGACGTCCTGGAGCGGGTCGGGAACGAAGGAGCCGGGGAAGGAGGTTTCCCCCACTCCGCGCTCGAACGTCGCGCTCATGCCGCGGTGCCGGGGCGAACCGGCCCAGCAGACCACCAGATCGATCCAGTCGTCCTTGCCGAGCTCCGCCACGCTCTTGCGGTGCGCGAGGTACCTCGCCCCCTCTTCTTCCCAGGCCACGTAATAGGTGCCGTCGTCCAGCGGGAACGCGATGTAGCCGGGCCCGCCGTGCGCGTCGAAGAAATACCTGCGCGCCCCCGGCCCGCCCCGGGCCGGCAGCGGGAGCTTCCCGGAGACGAAGTTCCGCACGACGCTGTTGTAGTGGGCGTAGTGCGTCATCGAGTCGAGATGACGCTGCCCCTCTTCGAGGCCCTTCCTGACGACCTCTTCGGGCCTGATCGCGGTACGGCCGAAGTCCTGACCGGTCTTCGCGCCGACGAGGGTCCGGGTGACCGCCTTGGACCACCAGGACGGGGTGTCCCCGGCGCGGTCGGGCGCCAGACCGGGCCGGCTCGCGATCCAGTCCCCGGCGATGTCGCCCTTCACGCGCACCGCGCCGACGGCGAAGGTGCCCGGCCCGAGAGGACCGACAGCGACGTTGGCGCTGTGCGCCCACACCGTCCGGCCCGTCCGCTCCGCCAGCAGCCGCGGCAGCTCCAGCCCCCGGTCCCCGGCGCGGGGCACGGCCAGCACGAGGGGGCTGTCCGGGTCCAGGCGGGCCCGTTCCAGGTCGCGCGCGACCAGTTCGACGAACTCGTCGATGGTCAGGTCCCGGGTCGTACCGTCCGGCCAGGGCACCGTCACATGGTCGTGACCGCCCCCCGCCTCCACGACGTAGGGCCGCGACGCCCCCTGCCACGGGGCGTCCTGCTCACCGGTCACCTCGACGCTGCCGTCGGAACGCCGCCGCATCACCGCCACCTTGCTGGTGCGCAGCGCGCGGACCGTCTCCGGGCCCCAGTTGAGGCCAGGGAAGCGCCGGCCACCCACCGTGAAGTGGCGCTTGCGCTTGCTGGAGAGCACTCCCTGCTGGGCGACGTGGTACGCGCCCAGCGCGCCCAGGCTGTCCGCCCAGCCGTCCAGGTACGCGGAGGTCACCAGGTCGTAGAGCCGATCGCGGACATCGGCGTCGACCGTGGCGCCGGCGGGCAGGTGGAGGAGGAGACGGGCCATGGCGTCCACGTCCAGCGGGCCGTGCCGCAACGCGGGGTCGGACGTGCGCAGGTCGTTCAACAGCTCCAGCGGCGGGACGACCTCGACCGTCACCCTGCGGCGCAGCGCCGCCACGTCCGTGCCCGCCGGGGTGGGCTGCCCGACGTAGCGGCCATGGCCGCGCCATTCGACGCGGAAGTCCGAGGCCTTCAGCGCGGTCGCCTGCGAGGGGGCCTTGGACTGGATGTGCTGCAGGGCGAGGTCCAGGTCCTCGGTGAACTCGTCGAGCGCGGCCGTGGCCCGCGCGTCGGCCTCCGCGTCCGCCTGGGCGTCCGTGCCCTCGCCGTACCCGGTGAGGATCACGGGGGACGGCGGGAGCCCGCGGTCACGGTTGGCCAGGGCGTCCTGTGCCACCTGGTAGGCCAGCCGTCCCAGCGTCCTCTGGGCGTCCTTGGACAGCTCGTCGGACCGCGGCGCGAAGGACACCGTCGTCATCGGCGGCGCGGTGGCGGCGGGCGCGGCGACCGGGTTCGTGACCGGCGCGGTGTGCACCGGCAGGGTGACCTGGCCGCCCACTCCGGGCATGGCCTGCCCGGACGACGCCCGCGCCACCGGCTGGTCGTCGGGCAGCGGCCGGTCGTCGGGCGGCGTCCGCGATTCCGGCGCGGCCGGCGGCATTTCGTCGAGGCCGAAGAACGACGCGGTCTCGGAGTCGAGGCCGAAGGCCGGGTCGAAGACGGACTCGGTGTCGCTGCCGCTCTCGCTGTCCGTGAGGACAACGGGGTCGGAGCCGGGTACCGGCGGCGTGGTGTCCGGCCGTGGGAGGGCGGCGTCCGGGGCGCCGGCCGCCAGGGGCGCCGGCGACGCGGGGCCCGCCGGGGACGGCACCCCCTCGACCGGACGCTTGGCGGTGAAGCTCTTGGCCGTCGGCGCGTCCGCGAAGTGCGGCGAGGTCCGCAGCCTGAGGGCCGGGGGCCGCTGCGGTCCGGGCTGGGACAGCGCGAGGGGGTACGCGGTCGAGTAGGTGACCCTGCCGAGTCGCTTCGCGATGCGCGTCGCCACGTCGGGGGCCAGCCGGTCCAGCTCCGGGATGGCCAGCAGGAGCGGGGCTTTGAGGTCGGTGTTGAGCAACCGACGGTCGTTGGCCAGGAGTTCGATGAAGTCCTCGACCGGAACGCGCCGCTTCAGGCCGTCGTAGTACAGCCAGATGTAGTGGGCCGGGTCCGTGGGGTCCAGCGCGGCGCGCACCACGTAGGGCGTCTCGTCCTCGGCTTGCCACGCCGGTGCGGAGAGCCCGTCCGGCGTCATGACCCGGGTCAGGTCGATGAACGGCGCCTTCTGCTTGGGCGAGTAGTCCCGGCCCGCCACCCTCCCGCCGTCCCGGAGGCGCGTCTCGGTGTCGGCGGAGAACGCGCCTTCGGTCTCCAGGTCGTACGCCGCCAGCGCCACGGGGTCGGACGCGTCACGGCCCACGGCGTACGCGATGGTGGCCAGGGACTCCAGGCTGCCGCGCCACTCGTCGTCCACCTCGGCCGGGTCCAGGTGCAGCGCACGGGCCGTGAGCGCGTCCAGGTCCGGTCCGGGCCCGGGCAGCACCTCGTGCGCCTTGACCCGCGCCCAGAACATCCGCGAGACCTCGGCCTCCCCCACCCGGTCCGGTCCGGACAGCCCCAGGGCCGGCACGGCCGCCTGCGCCACCTCCTCCCGGGTCGCCCCGGCGGCGGCCCGGTCCACCGAGACGGGCAGGGTCACGAAGTCGCCCAGGCGCGTGCCCGGGGCGGCCCCCGCCGCCGCGGTGAGCACCGCGCGGTAGGACGCCTCGTCCGGGTCCGGTCCGCCCTCGGGGCGCGCCGCGACGATCCGTTCGAGCAGGTCCAGGGTGAAGAGCTTGGGACCGGCTGCCCGCGGGTCGGCCTTCCACATGCGGTCCAGCGCCGCCGCGCCGCGCAGCAGCTCCGCGTACTCCTCGTTCTCCTCGATCCGGACTTCGTCGTCGACCTCGTTGCCGAGCGTGAGCTTCAGCGCCCGCACCAGGCGCAGCGTCCGCTCCAGCGCCGCCGGGGACGGCTCTCCCGGCCCGTCGTGGAATCCGGCCGCCCGCGCCCGGAGCGCCAGTTCCCCAGCGTCGGGCTCCGGGAAGAAGTCCATCTCCGACGAGGTGTTGCCCTGGGGGTCGCTGTACAGCAGCCGGACCAGTTCGGCATCGTGCCACGCCAGCGCGGCGTGACGGGTGGAGGCGCTCACCTTGACGTGGAGTTCGTTCGAGAAGAGCTGTCCGAGGGGAACGTCCGCGAGCGGGTCGGGCACGAAGGCGTTGGGGGCGGCCTCCGTGTGCCACATCAGGGCCGGCAGTCCGCGGTCCACGGCGCTACCCGCCCAGCAGGCGGGCAGGATCAGCCAGTCGTCCTTGTCCAGATTCGAGAAGCTCTTGCGCCTCTTGAGCCAGCGCGGCCCCTCCAGGCCCTCGGCGCGGTGCGTCTTGCCGCCTTCCAGCTCGAAGACCACGTAGCCGGGGCCTCCGTGCAGGACAAAGGTCCGGATCCGCGCCCCCGGCTTGATCTGCCGCTGGGTACGGATCTTCTGGGAGTAGGTCTTCGTGGCGGGGTTGAAGTGGACGAACTTGTTGATCCGGTGGGCACGGCGGAGGGCCGGCTCGTAGTCGGCCAGCTCATGGGGCGCGAGGGAGGTCCGGCCGATCTGCCGGCCCGTGCGGCTGCTGATCGCGGGCGAGGACACCACCTTCCGGTACCAGTCCGGGAGGTTCTCGCCGGGCTCGGGCGCCATGTCCTCGTCGCTGACGGCCCAGTCGCCCCTCGGGCGCCCCTCCCGGTGGGTCAGGGCGATGACGGGCCGCCCGTCGTCGCCCGGCCTGGCCGTCACCTCACCGCTGTGGGCCCCCACGAGGCGGTCGAGGCGCGCGGCGAGCTTGCGCGGCAGCTCCACGTCGCGGTCGCCGGCGTGCGGGACGACGAGCACGACCGGCGTGTCCTCCGGAAGCCTCGCCAGCTCCGGGTCGTACGTCATCAGCTCGACGAACTCGTCGATGTCCAGGTCCCGGGTGGTGCCGTCCGGCCACGGCACGGTGACCTTGTCGTGGGCACCGGCGGCGGCGATGACGTAGGCGTCGTCCGGCCACGGGGCGTCCACCCATTCCTCGGTCGGTGCCCCGGTCTTGGGGACCCTGGTCACCCTGATCCGGGCGGTGGACAGCTCCTTGTCGGACAGCCCCAGCCAGTCGACGCCGGTGACCTTCGGATTCTGTCCCTGGGGGGCGGGGGCCACGAAGCGGCGGCCCGAGCGGAACACGCCCTGCCGGGCGGCGTGGAACGCGCTCAGCGCCGTCACGCTGGTCGCCCGGTTGGCTCGGTGGGCCTCGACGGCCAGGCCGTACATCTGGGCGCGCGCCGCGTCGTCCACCGGGGTGTTCGGCGGCAGGTGCAGAATCCTGCGGGCCAGCGCGTCCGCGTCGTACGGGCCGTACCGCAGCGCGGGGTCCTGGCGACGCAGCGTGTCCAGCAGCGCCGCGGGCGAGATGGCCTCGATCGTGGTCTGCCGCCGCAGCTCCTCCCGGCTCGCCGTGCCCGGCGCGGGGTGACTTCCTACGTCGCGGCCGCGGGCCCGGTCGGTGAAGTCGAAGTGCTCCACGGTGAGGCGGTTCGCCGCCGGTACGCCCGCCTGGAGCTGGTCCAGGGTCTGGGTGAGCTGGTGGATGAACTCGTCGAGCACCGACTCCGCGCGCTCCTCGGCCATCTCCGCCGCCTGGTCGGCCGGGCCCTCGCCGTAGCCGGTGATCACACCCGCGGGCATCGGCAGCCGCGCGCGCTGGTTCCGGATGCCCGCCGCGACGACCTCGTACGCCAGCTCCGCGATCTCGTCCTTGTCGTCCTCGGACAGGCCGGTGGCCCCCGGTGCGAACCGGAGGGTGGTCAGCGGCGCCGGCTCGGGCCCCGGCCCGGAGGCCGGGCCGGTCACCGGCGCGGTGTGCACGGGTAGCGAGAACTCCTGGCCCATGCCGGGCATCTGCGCACCGGAGGAGGACAGGCTGACGGGGTCGCGCGACGCCAGCGGGTCGCGGCCGGGCGCGTCGGTGTCCGGCGCGCTGTCGTAGCCGGAATCGGTGTCCGACCCGCCCTCTCCGGGAACGGGGGACGAGCCCTGCGAGATCAGCTGCCTGGGGGCCTGTCCGCCGGTCAGCGCCGGAGGCCTGGTGCGCTCCCAGTCGTTCTCCGGCTTCGACTGCGCCGGGTCCCCCTTCAGTACGAGCACGTTCCGGTTCGTCTTGGTGTCCTTGACCACCGCCACGTCGTGGGCGGGCCTCAGCACCGTCCTGGCCGTCCCCTCCCGGGCGGCCAGGGCATCCGCCATCCCGGCGCCCCCGGGACCGTCGTCCGGTCCGATCAAAATGATCGGTCTGGTGAGGTTGGTGGTCCGCAGGGTCTGCGCGACGAACGCGGTGATCTCCTCGTACGGCACCTTGCGGGTGGCACCGCCGGGCCAGGGAACCTCGACGTGGTCCCGATCGCCGTCGACCATCAGTGCGAACGCCGGGGGCGCGATGGCGCGGGACTCACCGCCCGTCGTCGTACCGTCGGACGCTATCCGGTAGGTGTCCGTGGCCAGCGGGCCGCTCAGCGGCCTGCCGGTCAGGTTGAGCCCCGTCAGCGTGCCGGCGGGCGAGTTGAGCGCGGTGGCCGGGGAAAGCAGCCCGTTACGCTTGAGGTGGTACGCGGCCAGGGCGACCGGGTCGTACACGTCCACGCCGTTCAACGCGGCCCCCGCCATCACCCACAGGGCCATCCGGCGCAGCGCGCCCGGGTCGGACGGGGTACCCACCACGTGCAGGATCCTGGCCGCCCAGGCGTCCGGGTCCGGCTGGGTCCGCAGCGCCTGCATGGCCTTCGCGAGCGCCCAGAACACCAGCGGCCGACGCGCGTCACCCGGAGCGGGAAGCGCTTGCAGCCCCATGGCGCCGAGGCTCTGCGCGTTGAGACGCCCCATGATGCCGCTGGCCTGGTCGAGGATGTTGAGCGGCACGAAGTCGTGCAGGGTCACCGGACCGGACGCGCTCTGAAGACGGTTGTTCGCCTGGTCCAGCACTTCCCGGACAGCGTTCCGGAGCTCGGCGGCGTCGGCGAAGGGAACCGGCCTCGGCTTGGGTGTCCCCAGCTGTTCGAGCCGGGCCCGCACCACGGCATCCAGCAGATCCAGGCTGAACGGCCCCGCCTCGGCCAGCTGCGGATCGACGTTGCGCATGCTGTCCAGTGCCCAGATCCCGCGCAGCAGGTTCTGGTACTCCCCCGACGGATCGTCCCGGCCGTCCTCGACCTCGTGGCCGAAGACCTCGCGCAGCGCCCGCACCAGCAGCAGGGTGTTGTCCCGGACCTCCTCCGGCACCGGATCGGAGGCGTCCATGCCGAAGACCCCGCGCGCCAGCCGATCCAGCACCTCCGGCTCCGGCTCCGCCCGCAGCTCCTCCCACTCCCCCAGCTCACCCCGCGACGTGGCCACGATGCCATGCACGAAATTGCCCGTGCCGCTGTCGCCCGCGAGCACGTGCACCCGGTTGGGGGCGATCAACGGGTGGTCCTCACCGAGCGCGTTGGCCGCCTTCTGCGCCTGGGAGATGGTCGTCAACGGGTTGGACACGAAAATTCCGCCGACACCGTCGTGCAGGGTGGCGGGAGGCCCGGGGAAGGCCGCGTTCCCCCAGCACGACTCCATCACGATCGGCGTCCCCTTGGCCAGCGCCCGCACACTCGGGCGGCGCTTCAGGTAGCCACCGACCTGCTCACCGGAGGTGACCTTCGGCACGCCGTGTCCGTCATCACCCGTGGCGTCCACCATGAAGAACCAGCCCCGGAGGCCGTGCAGCACGAAGTGGTAGGCGTCCCGGCCCTTCCACGGAGCGTCCTGCGGAGCACTGAGCGGCATCCCGAAGCCACCGCCCCCGGTGACCGGGTCGAAGTGAGCGAACTGCGCGTTATGGAGGTCCCTGAGAAGGGGCTCCCGTTCGATCACGTCGGCGTCGGTGAACACGGCGCGCCCGTAGGACCGGTTGGTCCCGGGCGCGGCGAGGGTGAGGCTCTTGACGTCCAAGTCCATCAGCTTCGAACCGTCGGCCAGGAGGATGAACCCGTTCCCCTCCTTGGCCCACGCGCCGTCCGGCCCCAGATCGTCGGGGCCGACCGTGATCCACCTGCCCAGCGGCTCTCCATGCGTCTGCCGCCGGTCCTCCGGCGGCAGACGGAACCGCTTGGTGGCCGGGTCGAAGAACATCTGGGGCGTACCGCTGTGCGCCATCAGCTGCCGGCCGACCACAGCGGAGATGCCCCGCGGCATGTCCAGGCCGCCCTCACCCGCGTGCGGCACCACCAGCGTCACCAGGGCCCGAGGGCCCCGCTTGGCCAGCTCCTCGTCCATGGCGATGAGTTCGGCGACCTCATCCCCCGGAACCCGGCGCGTCGAACCGCCCGGCCACGGCACCACGATGTGGTCCCGCCCGCCCTCCGCCTCCACGAGGTACGGACGGTTGCTGCCGGCCTGGTCCGGCCCTTTGACGGCCGGCGGCGGAGGCTGATTGGGCTTGAAGCTACGGCCCACCACCGAACCGTCATCCGGCGAGTACACCAGGGTCCGCTCGGAGAGCACATCGCCCCGCCGGACGAGGTGGAACGCGGCCAGCGCCGCCAGGTTCCGGTCCCGCCCCCCGGCCATCGCCTCGCCGACCAGCGCGTACAGCTCATCACGCACCGCCGCGTCCACGGGGGCGGACGGATCCAGGTGCAGGATCTTCCGCGCCAGCGGCACGGGATCGAACGGCCCGTCCTTCAGTCCCGGATCCGCCTGACGCAACTCCTCCAGTCGGTGCACCGCCGCCGACCCCGGCGGCAGCTCGAACTCGACCACCACCCGCCCGGGGGCGCCCTGCCCGGACGTCTCCCCCGGCTTCCGGCCGGACGGGGCGACGGTGAACGTACCCTCCGCACCCGGCCGCTGAAGCCCGGTGCGATACGCCTCCACCACCTCCGTCACACGCTGCCCCGGAATACCCGACGTCGACACCCGGCCGTCGCCGTCATAACCGGTCACCACCAGCCGCGGCCCCGGGAGGCCCGCGAGGACATTGCGGGCGCCCGCCTCCACCACACGCCCGACCAGCTCCCGGATCCGCCTGCGCTGGTTGTCGTTGGGCTTGACGGCATCCCCGGTGAAGTTGGTCGCGGCCGACACCGGCAGCACCGAGGCGACAGGCCCCCAGCTTCCTTGCGCGCCTCCCTGCGCCGACAACGAGAGTGACGCCATCGCGCCGGTGGGAGCGGCGGTGCTGGACTCCCCGGATGGCGGCGCGGTCTGCTTCGCCTTCGCCCCCGACGGCTTCTTTTTCTTCCCGGCGGTGCTGACGAACCTGTCGAAGCGCGGCGCGGCCCACACCCCGGTCCCGGTCACGGTGCGCATCGCGGGGGGCGTGACGAACTCGACCGTCGTCCGCGGCGTCTCGGGGCTCGCGCCGCCGGGTGTGGCGGCCGGACCGGCGTTCCCGCCCTGGCCCCGGCTGACGACGGTGAAATGACCGGCGGTGAGACGGTCCTCGGGCGATACGTCCGCCTGGAATCCGGCCAGCACCTCGTCCAGGCGCCCCAGGAACCAGGTGCGCGCCGCCTCCGCGCGCGCCTGACCCATCTCCAGAGCCCGGGGCGCCGGGCCCTCGCCGTAGCCGGTGATCACACCGTCGCGCAGCGGCCGCCCCGCGTTCCAGTTGTCCAGGGCGTCCAGCGCCACCTCGTGCGCCAGGACATCGAGGTCCGCCATGGCGTCCTCGGACAGTGCCGTGGACCCCGGCGCGAAGTCCAGCCTGGCCGGCGGCAACGTCGCGGCGGGCGCGGGACGGGCCGCGGCACGCGGCGCCTGGGCCGGCGCGGCGTGCGCACCCTGGTGCTGCTGGGCCCTGCTCCACGAGCCGAGCATCCTCGTCAACGTTTCGTTGGTCACCGCCGGGTCGAGACCCCGTTGCGTGGCATACGCCGCGACCGTCTGCTCCAGCTCGCTCCAGGTCACGGGGCCGGCGCCCTGGCGTGCCCGCTCCCACGCCGCGAAGCCCTGGATCAGCCCTTGGAACTCCGCCGCCCGCTGCGGAGCGGTGTCGACGTCGGGGCCGTGGGTCTCCCGCAGAGCCCGCACCCACCGCAGCATCCGGGTGGTCCTCTGCGGCAGGTTCGCAGGCAGCCCCGCCCGATCGGCCCAGGCGTTCAGGTTCGCCCACTGCGGCTCGGGGCGGAATTCCCGGATGCGGTGCTTGGGGCGGTCCGGATCGTCGAACTTGATCAGGCGAGGCGGCATGCCCCGCTCCGCCGTCTCCACCGTGGTCTGCGCCTCCATCGCATACACGGTCCGCCCGGTCTGGTTCGCGAGTTCCTGCGCGGCGAGGGTGCGCGCCAGCCGGTCCTTGCCCGGCCCGACCATCGCCATCTCGCACCACAGCAGCCACACCGGCGCGTCCGGCGGCATCGACAGGAGCACCGGGTCCCGGGCGAGCAGCCTGCCGATCTCCTCAGGCGAGACGGTGTGGTTCTGTCCCGTGCTCACCATCGGAACCACCGCACGGCCCCTGTCCCCGTGCCCGACCGCGACGAACGCACCGGTCAGCGACCGGGGCAGCGTCCGCAATTCGCTTTCCCGGGGGGCAGCGACGCCCACGAGTCCCTCGTCGTAATCCGTGTAGTGCGCCATGACCGACACGGTGCGAAGGGCGTCCTCCAGGGCCGCCATGTCCTTCGCGTTCAGGAAGACCCGTCCGGTCAGCGCTTGTCCGTCGACCGTGGTCAGCGCGTACGACTGGATGTCGTCGTCCTGGAACACCGTCCCGTTGGTCGCCGTGATCTGACCCCGGGGGCCCGGGATCACCATGCCCGGATCGTGGGGGAACCACGTGCCCACCGCCACCTGCCGCGGGTTGTCATTCGCCAGCGCGAGCACCCGGCGGCTGGTGCCGTCGCCCAAGGGCTGCAACCGGAAGTCGCCGTCGGTGGACCAGACCCGAGCCTGCGACCGGTCCGCCACCAGCCGCTCGAACTCCATCGTCCCCACGCCGATGGCGCCGGGCACCAGCAGCAGCACCGGTGCGCCCTGGGGCCGGGCCGGATCGTGCGCCACGAGCTCCGCGAACTCCTCGTGGTCCACCTCGACCGTCGCCCCCTGGCCGTCACGCACCACGAGCGAGCCGTTGTCCGCCGTATCCGCGAATACCAGATGAGCCGCCTGGCCGCTCCAGGGCGCGGGCTTCACCTCCCACCCACCGGTCTCGGTCCTCATGGCGAGGTCGTCGAGGTGCAGCTCCGGAATGGGGCGCCCCATCCAGTTCCGCCCCAGGGGCCGGCCGTCAGGGGCGGTCATCGCCGTCGGGGCTGCGAGAGCCCCCCTCTTCTCGAGCTGATACGCCGCCACCGCCGCCAGGCTTCCGGCCCGGTTGTGCCGTTCCGCGCTCGCCATCACCGACAAGAACTGGAAGGCGGTCTCGGGGGTGAACGAGACCGAACCGGGCATGTGCAGCACCCGCCGCGCGATCCCTTCCAGATCGATCGGTCCGGTCCCGAACCGGGCGTCCCGCGCACGCGCCGCGTCCACCAGCGCCAGCGAATTCATCATCTGCGGGAACATCTGGTGCGCGGCCACGTCCGGCCCGAACGTGGCCTCCAGCACACTCCGCAGCTGCTGCTGGTGGTTCGGCTGGTTCGCCGGCGGCGGAGCCAGGGCGCTCGTCGCCGGCGCACCCGCGACCGCGGCGGGGACCGGATCAGGTTCGGGCACGGGGGCGAGGTCGTGGGGCTGCGGCTGGTGGGTGCCCTCGGCACGGTCCCAGAACGCCCGGTACCCCTCGTAGACCCAGTTCTCCTTCCGCGGGCCGGCGAGCTGGTTCGCCGGCCGCGCGTGCACGGCCTCCGGGTCGGGCCCGTACAGCCGCTCCAGCAGCGGCAGCAACGCCTGCTCGTGCTGCCGCACCCAGGCAGGCCCGTTGTTCCGCCGCTGCTTGGTGAACCCGTCCCTGCCGCCGTTGGTGCCCAGGTAGGCGTTGGTGACCTGGGCGAAGTACTCGAATTCGTCGAGGGACGAGTAGTTGGGCTGCTTGCGCTTGCCGGAGGGGTCGTGCAACGGGCCGTCCGGCCAGACCGCGGCGTCCCCCTGGGCCAGCTTGGCGTGGTACGCGTTCCGGATGCGCTGCTGGTCGGCGGGCGACAGCCCGTACTTGTGGAGGGTGTGCGCGAACTCGTGGGTCGTCGTGGAGTAGCCCTCCGGGTAGGAGCGCCGTTCCGCGGGCGCGGACGTCACCTCACCGAGCAGGTTCTCCTCCGTCACGCCCGCGGTGAGCATCCCGGCGCCACGTACCTCCTCCCACGGGCGCCCGTCGGATGTCGTGGTCCCCGCCAGGTGACGGAACGGGTCCAGCGAGGTCATCGCCTCGCCCTTCGGCACCACGACCACGCGCGCGCCGTCCTTCAGCAGCTTCACCGCCACCTCGGAGTCGCGCAGCATGCGCGCGATCTGATCCAGCACCTCGCGCCGCGCCGACACCGGCTGGTCCACCCCGGCCGGGATCTGCACCATCAACTGGGCGGCGGCTGCTGCGAACTCCGCGGCGGACAGGCTCTCGTGCAACGTGTCCACCAGCGCGCGGTCGGACGCCAGCCGCTCGCGGTCGGCGGACGACAGCAGCGACAGCTCCCGGGCCCGGTCGGCGGGTGCCATGTCCGGCAGCCGCGCCGCCAGCTCCGCGACCGGGTCCGCGGCCACCGGGGCGGTACGCGTGGCGTCGGCGGTGGCGGGAACGTCGCGGCCCGCGGCGTCGGATGCGGCCGCCGAGGTGTCGGTGGTGGACCGCTCCGGGGTGGGCGCCGGGTCGGCCGGGAGGTCGCTGGACGTGGTCGCGGTCGGCCTCGGCGGGAGCGGGGCGGCCGGGGTGCTCGGCTCGGTGGGCGTCGTGGTGCCACCGGGGGTGGTGGCGAGGGGCGTCTGGCCGAGGTCCTTCCGGAGCGTGTTGGCCAGCGCGAGGCCCGACGGCGCGTCCACTCCGTTCCTCAGCAGGTGGCCGGCGAGCTGCCGTACCGCGTCGCGGTACGTGGCCTCGGCGTGGCGGGAGTCCGCCAGGACGGGAGCCGAGGCCAGCGGCAGGACCAGGGCGACGGCCCTGTCCCAGGCCCGGTCGACATCGGCCTCGGCCGGCTGCGGTGCGGTGGTGGGCTGCGGTGTCGCCGCCGGGCGCGGATCGCCGTTCGACGCCGCGTCCTTGAAGTCCGCGTACGCCCCGTCCCACAGGCGCAGCGACGCGTTGGCCGCCACGGTGTCGACCGCCGCCGGCCAGGGGGTGGGCTGTGCCATCAGCAGGCGTACCTGGTCGACGGGGTCCAGCGCGCTGACGGGGATCCGCGCGCCGGGGAACGCCGCCGCCACTTCGTGCTCGGGGCCCGGTGTGACGCCCGCCGCGCGCAGCACGGCCGGGGTGACGGTGGCGTCCGGGCCGTGCAGCTGGAGCAGGTCCTCCGCCAGGCCGTCCGGCAGGTCCTGTGCCGTGAGCTGATGCGCGATCCACTCACGCTGGGCGTCGGTGCGCTGGGGCTGCGGCGGGGCGTGGCCGGGCTCGTCCGGGTGCGCGGCGTGCGGGGGGATGCCGAGGTCGCGCAACCGGGCGGCGGCGTCGACCAGCTGGCCGTGCGCCTGCTGGGCGCGGGCCTGGGCCTCCGGGAGCGCCACGGTGGTGTCCGCGCCGGTGCCGGGCCCGGTCTCCGTGTCGCCGCCGAGCTGGTCGACGGTGCGGATGGCGTCGGCGTACCGGGTGAGCGCGTCCGTGTAGGTGCCGCGCGCCCGGACGATGTCGTCCTGGTGCTGGGCGCCCGGGATGCCGCTTCCGGGAAGGCGCGGGGCGTCGCCGGGGTGCGGTGCGTTCTCGTCGGTGCCCGGGGCGGTGTCGGCGCGCGGCCCGTCCTGTGTGCCCTGGGCGTCCTGCTGCCCCGGGCCCTGCTGGGGGTGGGGCTGCCCGGCGGGGGCCTGGTGCGGCAGGGAGTTCGGAGCCGGGTTCTTGGCCGGCATCCCGTTCTGGGGTCCGGTGGAATGGTGCGGGGCGTCCGCGAGGTTCTCCGGGGACTCCTCGGTGGCGTCGAGGTTGCCGTCGTCGGCGAGTTCGCCGTCCGGCCGCGAGACGGTCGGGACGCTGGACGGCGGGCCGTTCAGGGCGGCGGAGTTGTTGTTGAGCGCGGCGGGGTTGTTGAGCGCGCCGGGGCTGTTCGGGCTGGTGAGGGGGCTCGGGCTGGTCAGCGCGTCCGGCGTCTTCAGCGCGTCCGGCGTCTTCAGCGCGTCCGGACCGGCGAGCGGGGCCATGGGGTCCGGCATGTCCAGCACGGACGCGATGTTCTGGAACTCCGGGGAGGTGTTGAGGGAGTTCGGATCCTTGAGGAGGTCCGGGCTCTTCAGATAGCCGGCCGCGGCGCTCGGAGCGGTCAGGCTGCTGGGCGGCGTGAGCGCGGAGGGCCGCGGCGCGAACGAGTCCGGCGTGTCGCCGTCGGTGCTGCCGTCGTACGACGTGACCGACGAGGTGTCCGAGAAGCCCGTGGGCTCGAAGAGGGAGGGCTCGTACGACGACTTGGATGACGTGATGGACGAGGTGTCCGAGGCATCGTAGTCGACCGGATTGTTCCGGGGAACCGGTGTGCCGTCTGCTCCGGTGGCGGGGTTGTAGGGAGCGGGCGGAACGGAGGAGCCGGTGGTCGCGGGAGGGGGGACGGGAGGTGCGGGGGTGACGTTCTTCTGGCCGAAGTCCGAGGTGACCGTGCCGTTGCCCTCGCTGAGGCGCTTGTCCAGGATGTCGAGGGTGTTCTGCTGGTACTTGGTGAAGATGTTCCCGTCGGGGAAGGTCTTGTTGTGCAGGGACAGGGAGCCCTGCGCCACGGGCCCCATCATGAACAATTCGGATACCGCGCTGAGGCCGGAGCCGACGAGGGACGTCCAGTCCCACTTGCCCAGCACGATCGCCGTGGCGATCGTCTCACCGAAACCCTCGCTCACGAAGTGCGAGGGGATGTCGAACAGCGCGTTGTTCACGTTTTTCTTGGTGAACGGATTATTGAACTGGATCTCGAACTTACCGAAGATGTCCTTGGCGAAATTATTTTTGAAGGTTTTCGACAGGGCGTTCTTGAGATAGTGCGAGATCGTGCCGAAATGACTGATGAAGAATGCGGCCATGCCGCCGACCGCCGCGTTGATTCCGACGTCTTTCCAGTCGATCCCGTCGGCCCTCTGAACGGGGGGATTGATGGCCATCGCCAAGAGCTGACTGGCGAGGCTCTGGATGGCCTCCTCGATCGCCTCGGACAGCGACGGGAAGAACTGGAGGTACCGCAGGAGGCGATCGATCGTCATCAGGATCGCCAGCCTGGACCTCATCCGGGCCAGGATCATCTCCGAAGCCGACGCCCCACCGGTGAGCCAGGACACCGCCGCCAGGATCGCCAGCTCGATCATCAGGGTGATGACTTCCATGATGATGTCGAAGTGGGCTTGCTGGATCTTGAGGGAGGACTTTCCCTGGTTCGCGGCGTACTGATCCATCTGCGCGGCGAACTGCTGCATGGCGTCGCCGCCATTTCTGTTCACCAACTGGGACAGCGCCCGCTCGTAGGCCTCCGCCACGTTCGGCGGGAGGCCCCTCTTCGCCTCGTCGATGGAATCCAGCATCTGCTGACGCAGGTCGAGAATGGCCGTACCGAGATCCGTGTAAAGGTCACGACTTTCCCACGCCAAGCCGGCCCTCGCCTTCAACGGCTTTTCGCCGATGAGGACGAACAGCATCTTGCTGACGTCGTCCGGATACTCGATATCGAACATCTAGCGTTTCCCGTGGCCACCATCGGTGTAGTTCCCGGCGTTCGCCTTGGCCGCGCCGATCTCGTCCTGGACCGCGTTGCTGGTCCGGTCGATGCTGTGCAGGCTCTCCAAGGTGGCCGTCTGCAGCCCCGTCAGGAAATCGGTCAGACTGCCGAGGAACTTCTTGCAGCCCTCGTTCTGCTGCAGGTACTGCGGGTTGGTCTGGCGGTAGAAATCGTCCTGGTCGTGCTCATCGCCGTTCCAGCCGGTGACCGCCTGCTCCGTCCCCTCGAACCTCGTCAGCACCTCTTTCGGCGCACCCGCGAGTGCCTTCATCCCCTCGACGGCCCGCTTCACATCAGCGGGACGCGCCTCATAGGTGTTGTAACCACTCATGACCGATCACCTTCCCCAACGCTCATTGGCTGTCTTCGTCGATCTCGTCGCGCAGCCGGGCCCTGCTCGAACGGCGGGAACGGCCTTGATCGCCGTCGAGGGCCGATCCGAAAATCCGGTTCCAGTCGAGGTCGATGCCCCGGCGGGCCGAGCCCTCGGGGCCCGGCTGGGTGAAGGGCTCGAAGGTGTCCATCACCCGGCGGGCCATCTGGGCACGCCCTTGCTGCACGGCCTCCAGGATCGAGGAGGCGAGCTGGGGGCCCGTCATGTTCTGGTGTTTGTTGTCGAGGAACTTCAGCCCCGTCAACTCGCCCTGGGCACCGACAGTCGCCTCCACCACACGGTCGCTCGAGCGCACCGTCGCGGACGCCTGGCGGAGATCCGCCTCCGCCCGCGCGACAGCCGCCTGGGTGGCCTGGAGCTCGGCCATGGCCTGGGCGATGCGCTCCTGCAGCGGTTCGGTCAACGAATACTCCTGCGTAAGGTCAGATGTCGATCATTGTGCAACATCGGGACGACAAAAGGAATTTGAGATTGGTCAGCGTCCGATCACCGCTGGTGAACCTCCCTCGTCGGTGCCCCAGACGTCGTCCTCCTCCGGCTCCCAGACCTCACGCTCACGGTCGCTGCTCTCGGTCTCCGTCTGTCCGGGTCCGCCCGCACCGCCGCCCATCCCCGGCAGGAACGGGTTGCCGCCACTGGTACTGACGGCCTGCCGGTCCTCGTACACACCGCCCTTGCCGCGCGAGCCGGGAGCGCCACGGCGGTTGCTGACCACGTCACCGCTGTCGATCACGTTGCGGGTGCGTTCGGAGGGGCCGCCCTCGCCGCCCTTGCCACCGCCCATGCCGCCCATACCACCCATGCCGCCCATGGGCATGCCGCCCATGCCACCCATACCACCCGTACCGGCTATGCCGGGGGGCACCGGGCCGTTGTTCAGCGGAGTGCCACGGCCCGTACCGGGGGACCCGTCGGCGGACTGGCCGGGGTTGCCCAACGACGGCTCCTGATAGGCATTGTCGTCGTACAGCTCCTCCTCGTAGGAGGGACCGCCGTAGTCGTAGGAGGGCGGGTTCAGCGCGCCCGAGTACCCACCGCCCAGGTGGGAGCTGCCTCCGGGGCCGCCGCTCTGGTAGTCGGGAAGCGCGTTGTCGGGGTCGTTCAGATAGCCCGTGGTCGTCGTGCCGTCCGGGCTGGTGATCGAGGTGGCACCGGTGTCCGGGTCCACCCGCGAGGTGCTGCCGTCGGGGTACTCGGTGACCACCTGGCCCTGTGGGTCCAGGTGGGTGGTGCTGCCGTCGGGGTTGGTGAGCAAGTCGCCGGCGTTGAGCGGCCCGGAGTAGTGGCTGCCGTCCGGCCTGGTGATGGTCGCCGTCTGGCTGTTCGGGTCGATCTCGGCCTTGCTGCCGTCCGGGAAGTCCGTCACGACGCGGCCCTGGGAATCCAGGTGCGACTGGCTGCCGTTGGGGTTGGTCAGCGAGTCGTCGCCGTTGACCGGTCCGGAGATGTGCGGCGAGAGCTGATTCAGGTCGCCGTTGTTCAGCTGGCTCGGATCGCCATTGTTGAGCTGGCTCAGGTCGCCATTGTTGAGCTGGCCCAGATCTCGGTTGCCGAGCTGATTCAAGTCGCCATTGTTCAGTGAACCATTGAGCTTGAACTGCTGCTTCTGGAACTCCTCCTGCTTCTGCTGCTGTTGCTGCTGAAGCTGTTCCTGCCGCTTCTGCTGCTCCTCCTGGAGCTTTTCCTGCTTCTGTTCCTGCTCCTGGCGGATCTGGTCCTGCTTCTGCTGCTGTTCTTCCTGCTTCTGCTCCGCCTGCTTCTGCTGCTCCTCCTGCTTCTTCTCCTGCTCCTGGCGGATCTGCTCCTGCTTCTGCTGCTGCTCTTCCTGCTTCTGCTCCGCCTGCTTCTGCTGCTCCTCCTGCTTCTTCTCCTGCTCCTGGCGGATCTGCTCCTGCTTC
>NZ_JBEYAL010000004.1:52528-53123 GCF_040631655.1 Streptomyces sp. NPDC019937 | reverse complement strand
CTTCTGCTGCTGCTCTTCCTGCTTCTGCTCCGCCTGCTTCTGCTGCTCCTCCTGCTTCTTCTCCTGCTCCTGGCGGATCTGCTCCTGCTTCTGCTGCTGCTCCGCCTGCTTCTGCTCGGCCTCCTTCTCCTTCTCCTCCTGCTTCTTCTCCTGCTCGGCCTGCTTGGCCTCCTGCTCCTGGCGGAGCTGCTCCTGCTTGGCCTCTTGTTCGGCTTGCTTCTTCGCCTGTTCCTTGTCCCGCTTCTCCTGCTCGGCCTTCTGCTGATTCACCTGCTGGACCTGGAACGCCTGCGCCTGCTTCTGCGCCTCGTCCTGCTTGGCCTGCTGCTCGGCCTGCTTCTGCTCGGCCTCCTTCTCCTTCTGCTCCTGCTTGGTCTCCTGTTCCTGGCGGATCTGCTCCTGCTTGGCCTCTTGCTCGGCCTGCTTCTGCTCCGCCTCCTTCTCCTTCTGCTCCTGCTTGGCCTCCTGTTCCTGGCGGATCTGCTCCTGCTTCTTCTCCTGCTCGGCCTGCTTCTGCTCCGCCTCCTTCTCCTTCTGCTCCTGCTTGGCCTCCTGTTCCTGGCGGATCTGCTCCTGCTTCTTCTCCTGCTCGGCC